>NZ_JANKOG010000124.1:0-202 GCF_024656005.1 Burkholderia sp. SCN-KJ | reverse complement strand
AAGGATCTGTCAACAGAATTTGAGGTTGCGAACGAAAATAATTTGCCGGCCTGCTTGCGATGCGAGAGGGGGAGCGTGCGCGGAAACGATCGGAGTGTTCGTCGATGCGTCGTGATGGTCAGGTGCGACCATCGTGCCGCGGCGAGCGTATCGATTCGGCGCCGGAAATGAAAAAAGGCCGGCTAGAAGCCGACCTTTTCAA
>NZ_JANKOG010000123.1:0-208 GCF_024656005.1 Burkholderia sp. SCN-KJ | reverse complement strand
AAGGCCCGCGGTCAGGTCAGCGACGACGATCTGCAAGCTGTCCGTGACGCCGGCTATACGGACGCGAACGTAATCGAGATCGTCGCGCTGGTGGCCATGTACTCCCTGACGAACTTCTTCAATAACGTGTTCGATCCCGAGAAGGACTTTCCGCCCGTTACGCCGGCCGGTTCGATCTGAACTCGATGACGCGCGCATCGACCCTCTC
>NZ_JANKOG010000122.1:0-277 GCF_024656005.1 Burkholderia sp. SCN-KJ | reverse complement strand
GTGCTTGTGGTACCACATCCACGCTTCCGGATTGATCGGCTCGCCGACCGTGCCGATGATGCGCAGGCTCGACAGGTCGTAACTCTTCGGGTGGACCTTGTCGTCGGCCTCGGCGGCCTTGATCAGCGAACGGATCGCGGTCGGCGCGGTGTAGAACACCGTGACCTTGTGATCGCCGATCATCTTCCAGAAGCGGCCGGCGTCCGGATAGGTCGGCACGCCCTCGAACACGACCTGCGTGCCGCCGCACGCGAGCGGGCCGTACGTGATGTACGTA
>NZ_JANKOG010000121.1:0-277 GCF_024656005.1 Burkholderia sp. SCN-KJ | reverse complement strand
CACGTACATCACGTACGGCCCGCTCGCGTGCGGCGGCACGCAGGTCGTGTTCGAGGGCGTGCCGACCTATCCGGACGCCGGGCGCTTCTGGAAGATGATCGGCGATCACAAGGTCACGGTGTTCTACACCGCGCCGACCGCGATCCGTTCGCTGATCAAGGCCGCCGAGGCCGACGACAAGGTCCATCCGAAGAGCTACGACCTGTCGAGCCTGCGCATCATCGGCACGGTCGGCGAGCCGATCAATCCGGAAGCGTGGATGTGGTACCACAAGCAT
>NZ_JANKOG010000120.1:0-278 GCF_024656005.1 Burkholderia sp. SCN-KJ | reverse complement strand
GGTGGCCACTTCGTTGTTTGATCCTTTTGGGCATTTTTTTGAGCAGATGTAGTCTCGAATTCGGTATCCGGTAGGCCTAAAGTGGAGGCTCCTAAGCACCCGATGAAAGAGTCATCCGATGAGTCACATCGCAGTTCCCACCGTCGAGCCCGTCACCGGCGTCACGGCTGATCGTTACGGGCAGGCTTTAAATAACAACTGCTTCGCATAGAGCGAAAGCCCTCATGCGCTTCAATTTATCCCTTAACCCCATAGGAATCACCATGACCAACGCCGTC
>NZ_JANKOG010000012.1:0-230465 GCF_024656005.1 Burkholderia sp. SCN-KJ | reverse complement strand
GTCGGGCACGAGCCCGATGACGGGTGAGTCGCAGACGGGCGCGTATGTGGGGATGATGCATACGTTTTGAGCGGGGCGTCGCGCACGCCAGGCACGGGTGAGGGCGGCCCGTGCCTTTGCGTTTACGGGGCCGGCGTGCGGCGTGCCGTATGCGTTGCCGGTCAGAACCCGCATGCCTCGGTCGTCGTCAACGTCGCGAACGGCCCGCCGAGCGTCGCATTGTGATGCGCGACGATCCGTTCGGCCGGCAACGCGGGCGTGTCCATGCAGGTATGCGCATCGGCGACGAGCACAGCGCGAAAGCCGAGATCGGCGGCCGCGCGGCACGCGGTGTCGATGCAGTACTGCGTCTTCATCCCCGCAATCACGATCTCGCCGATCCCGGCCGCGTGCAGCCACTCGGCGAGCCGCGTGCCCGCGAAGCAACTCGGCCGGGTCTTGTCGAACACGATGTCGCGTGCCGTATCGATCGCGAGCTCCGGCAGCAATGCGGCGAGCGGCGCATCGGGCGCGATCGGCGAACCGGCCGGACCGGTATGGCGCACGGCGAACACGGGCGCGCCGGCTTCATGCGCGCGGCGAATCAGCTGGTTGACGTTGGCCAGCACGCGTTCGCCGTCATGCGGACGATCGGGGCCATGGAACAGCCCGACTTGCATGTCGATGACGAGCAGCGCACGTTTCGGGGATGGGGCTTCGGACATCGCGTTTCTCCTGAAGGGCCGGTGCGGACGGAGAAACGACGAGACCCCGTCCGGAACCGGCGGGGCCTGTGGGAATCGGTGAAGGACGCTACGACCTTGCGCGCACTCGCCGCACGGGCCCGCCGAAGGCGGTCGTGCGCGTGGTCGTCGAAAGGGTGATCGTGGCGTTGTGCATTGGCCGATGATGCCCGATGCGTGCGCGCGACGTCAATGACGCTTCGCGCCGCGCACCAGCCACCGCTCAATCCAGGGCCCTCCCGGCCTTCTCGTCCATGCAGCGAATCGCGAGCAGCGTGAGCATGCCACACCCGATCGCATACCACGCAGGTGCATTCGGATTCCCGGTCGCCGCGATCAGCCACGTGACGAAGAACTGCGCGAAGCCGCCGAAGATCGCGACGCCCACGCTGTACACGAGCGCGCCGCCGGTCGCCCGCACCGCACGCGGAAACAGCTCGCCGAGCATCGCACCCGTCGCGCCGATGTTGATCGCGTGCACGATCGACAGCGCGGCGATGATCGACAGTAGCGACGCGGCGCCCGGCCAGCGGTTCAGCGCGATGAACGCGGGATAGATCGCGGCCATCAGCACGATGCGCGTCCACCAGACGATCCGGTTGCGGCCGAACACGTCGGACAGGTGCCCGCCGATCGGCGTCACGAGCATCAGGATCGCGCCGGCGACGCAGCCGGCCGTCATCGACAGCCAGGTCGGCAGATGCAGCACCTGCACGCCGTAGATTGCCATGTAGAACACGATGATGTAGTGGATCGACGTGCCGCCGATCGTCACGCCGAGGCCCGCGAACACGGCCTTGCCGTGATGGCGCAGCACGTCGGCGAGCGGCAGCGACGCGACCGGTTCGTCGTGCGCGGCGGCCGGCGTTGCCGCCGGCACTTCCTCGACGGTGCGGCGCAGCCAGTAGCCGAGCGGCACGAACAGCGTGCCGATGACGAACGGCACGCGCCAGCCCCAGCTCTCGAGCTGCGCGGCGTTGAGCGTCGACGTCAGCGCGACGCCCGTGAGCGCCCCGGCGAGCGCCGCGAGCCCCTGGCTCGAGAACTGGAACGACGCGTAGAAGCCGCGGCGGTGCTGCGGCGCCTGTTCGAGCAGCAACGTCGTCGACGCGCCGACTTCGCCGCCCGAGGCGAACCCCTGCAGCAGGCGTGCAAGCACGAGCAGCAGCGGCGCGGCGAGGCCGATCTGCGCGAAGGTCGGCGCGATCGCGATCGTCGCGGTGCCGAGCGCCATCAGCAACAGCGTCAGTATCATCGCCTTCTTGCGGCCGGCGCGGTCGGCATACATGCCGATCACGAGGCCGCCGAGCGGGCGTGTGACGAAGCCGACGCCGAAGCTCGCGACCGCGAGCATCAATTGCCCGAACGACGAATGCACCGGGAAGAACAGCTTGCCGATCAGGATCGCGAAGAAGCTGTAGACCGTGAAGTCGTAGAACTCGAGCGCGTTGCCGACCGCGGCGGCCGCGATCAGGCGGCGTTTCTTCGCGGCGGCGCGGGCATCGGCCGGCGAGCCGGCGAACGGAAGGGCGGACGTTTCCATGAGGTTCCCCTGCTAAGGCGCGGAACTGCGTGATGAAGGGCCGTCAGGCCGCGAGCCAGGCTTCGGCGACGCGGACCCAGTAACTCGCGCCGATCGCGAGGATGTCGTCGTTGAAGTCGTAGCCGGGGTTGTGCACCATGCAGCCGCCCTTGCTGCCGATGCCGTTGCCGATGAATGCATAGCAGCCGGGGCGTGCTTCGAGCATGTAGGCGAAGTCCTCGCTGCCCATCAGCGGCGCGGCGTCGGTTTCGACGCGATCGGCGCCGAGCATCTGGCGGGCGATGTCGGCCGCGAATGCGGTCGGTTCGGGATGGTTCACGAGGACCGGATAGCCGTAGTCGTAGTCGACTTCCGCCGTGATGCCGAAGCTTTCCGCCTGGCCCTTCGCGAGCGCTTCGATCCGGCGTGCGAGCAGCGCGCGCACGTCGGCGTCCAGCGCGCGCACCGACAGCTTCATCACGACGGTTTCCGGAATGATGTTGAAGGTCTCGCCGGCCTGCACGCTGCCGACGGTGATCACGGCCGCATTCTGCGCATCGACTTCGCGCGCGACGATCGTCTGCAGCGCGATCATGATGCTGCCGGCGGCCGACATCGGATCGCGCGCGAAGTGCGGCATCGCGCCGTGTCCGCCGACGCCGCGCAGCGTGATCGTCACGCGGTCGGCCGACGCCATCGCGGCACCGGCGCGGAACGCCATGTCGCCGGCGGCGCGGCCCGGCATGTTGTGGATCGCGAAGATCGCGTCGCAGGGAAAGCGCTCGAACAGGCCGTCGTCCATCATCGATTTCGCGCCGCCGAAGTTTTCCTCGGCCGGCTGGAAGATCAGGTTCAGCGTGCCGGAGAACTGGCGCGTGGCGGCGAGGTGGCGCGCCGCGCACAGCAGCATCGCGGTGTGGCCGTCGTGACCGCATGCATGCATCTTGTTTGCGTGGCGGCTCGCGTACGGCAGGCCGGTGGCTTCGGCGAGCGGCAACGCGTCCATGTCGGCGCGCAGGCCGACGGTGCGCGTGCCTTGTCCTTCGCGCAGCACGCCGACGACGCCCGTCTTGCCGATGCCGCGATGCACTTCATAGCCCCACCCCGTGAGCAACTCGGCGACGAGATCGCTGGTCAGCGTTTCCTCGAACGCGAGCTCCGGATGCGCGTGGATGCGGCGGCGCACGTCGATCAGGTCCGGGGCGATCGCGGCGATGCCGGGGATGACGGGGTTCACGGCTTGCAGCATGGTGTCTCCTGTGGGGCAGGTGGGGCCGGTGGGCGTTTGACGCATATAGGACGGCCAAGCATATAAATTTCTGTCGGGTACCAGAAGCTGCTAAATTGCTTTGGTGCTCACTACCGGTTGCCGCTCGGGAATACCCTGATCCGCTGCGCGTGGCCGGGCGTCGGGTTTCCACGAATCACGCATGCCGCCATGAAATACCATCAGCTGAAAGCGTTCGTCACCGTCGCGGACGAAGGGAGCATCCGCGCGGCCGCGCGGCGCCTGAACGTGTCGCCGGCGGCGCTGACGAAGGCGGTCAAGGAGCTGGAGATCGCGCTCGGCGTGTCGCTCGTCGTGCGCACCGCGCGCGGCGTGCAGCTCACCGCGTTCGGTCAGCAGCTGCAGGTGCGCGCGCGGCTGATCGTCGCCGAGATGCAGCGGGCGCGCGACGATATCGAGCAGGCGCAGGGCGCGATGACGGGCTCGGTCGCGGCGGCGATCACGCCGGCCGCGGCGGTGACGATCCTGCCCGACGCGTTTCGCGCGTTCCGGCGGCGCTTTCCGGTCGCGCGCGTCAATCTGATCGAAGGGTTTCCCGGCGTCGCGCTGCCGCGGCTGCACGACGGCTCGCTCGATTTCGCGGTGGCGGTCGTCGTGCCCGAACTGCTGGCGGCCGAGTTCGACCACGCGGAACTCTATGCGAGCCGATCGCTGATCGTCGCGCGCAAGGGGCATCCGCTCGCATCGGCCACGTCGCTGGCCGATCTCGTCGAGGCCGACTGGCTGATGAATCCGTCGCCGGAAAGCTCGACCCAGGTGCTGTTCAACTCGTTCGTCGCGTACGGGCTGCCGGTGCCGCAGCGGGTCGTCGAATGCCCGAGCTTCGGGCTCGCGCACAGCCTGATGACGGGCTGCGACCTGATCGCGTCGATGCCCGAACAGCTGCTGCAGGGCGAGTGGGCGCGCGACCAGCTCGCGGTGCTGCCGATCCGCGAGCGGCTGCCCGGCGTGTCCGTGCAGGTCGTCACGCGTCGCGACAGCCCGCTCACGCCGGCCGCGTCGATGCTGCTCGACTGCCTGCGCGATTCCGCGCGGCGCAAGGGGCTCCGATGAGTCGGGCAATGCATCGCGTAGTGGTCCTGATCATCTGCTGCGCGCCCCTGACCGTTCCCGCTCGCGGCGCGCTCGCCGCGAGCCGGTATCATAGCGGCCGGCCCGCCGTTCCGGCCGGCTTCCGACAACACGCCATCCGGCATCCAGCAAGCAGAGGCATCACATGACCAGTGCAACCCAATTCGACAACGTATCGGTCGTCAAGCGCGCGAACGTCTATTTCGACGGCAAGTGCGTGTCGCATACCGTGCTCTTCCCGGACGGCACGCGCAAGACGCTCGGCGTGATCCTGCCGTGCGCGCTCAACTTCGGCACGGACGCGCCCGAATTGATGGAAGTGCAGGCCGGCAAGTGCCGCGTGAAGCTCGACGGCAGCAGCGAATGGCAAACCTACGGCGCCGGCGAGTCGTTCTCGGTGCCGGGCAAGAGCCGCTTCGACATCGAAGTGCTCGAGACGCTCGACTACGTCTGCAGCTACCTGTAAGCGCATGAGCACCGGCCGCAACGCATGCGCGCGGCCGGCGCGCTGAAAGCAGAAAGCCCCGCTGCAGCGGGGCTTTCTCGTATGCGGACGGCGCTGCCGTCCGGCGCGGAGCTTACAGGCAGGCGTTGATGTCGCCCGCGGAAGCGGCGTCGCCACGCATGCCGACCCACGTCTTCGCGCCCGGCTTCGACGACGGACGAACCATCGCGGCCGCGCCGTTCGGCGGTTGCTGGCCCGGTACGTAGACATCGGTCGCGAGGCCGTTGGCGAGCACGTTCTGCGTGACGACCTGTTGCTGCGACTTGTCGGCCCAGGTCTTTGCGATGCACGCCGACACGTCTTCCGCGGACTTCTGGCTTTGCCCCACGTTCTGCATGGCCGGATCGGCTGCGTGTGCGGAAATTGCCACGGTCAATGCGATGAGCGGTAAGTATTTCACGTTCACGTTTTATCTCCCTCGAGTCGTGATTGATTGAGTGGGATGCGCAGCAGAACTTGAACTGCGTTCTTGTGAGATTGCATCGGACAAGTGCGGTTCCGGCGATTCCGAAACAAGTTGTTAACGCGCTTGCCAAACGACAATCCGGATGCTGTCCGTTCTGTTGCGATGCGGCATGGGTCGCGCACGGCCCGCGTGGAGGCGGGGACGCGACGACGACGTCATGCGCCGTGAGGTCGGCTCGCTGCCCGGTGGTGTGGTGGATTGACGGCCGCGGCGTGCTGCATGTATCTGCATGTCGCGCCGCGACGCTTATTTATTGGATGACGAAGTGGAATGGCTGAACTGGTGGCCCCGTCGCATGAGCACATGATGACAAACTTTCGTCCGATGAATTGTCAACCAAGTTTAAACGCCGACGCGGCGGAATGTGAACCGGCGCGCAGGGTGCGCGCCGATCCGGAACGGCGGGGGACGGTGAAGCGCGCGGTACGTATCAGCTACGTATCAGCTGGCCTTGCGCGCACCGGCGTCGCGCAGGTTGACGGGTACGACCGGGCGGAAGCGTTCGCGCTTGTGTTCGTCGTCGAAGTGCTGGAGCGCGGGCTTGATGAGATCGCTGCGCGACACGATGCCGATGATGCGCAGCGATTGCGGATCGTCGACGACCGGCAGGCGTTCGAGGCCGAGCATCGCGAGCCGCGACGCGACCGCGCGGCACGTTTCGTGCGCCTGCGTGACGGCCGGCGCACGATCGATGAACGCATTCGCGAGCGCCGCGCCGGGACCGGCTTGCGCACGCTGCGCGTCGAGCGTCGCGCGATCGACGAGACCGAGCAGGCGGCCGTTCTGCACGACGGGGTACGCACGGTGCGTCTGCTTCGCACCGAAGTACTGCGACTCGACGGCGTCGAGCGTCGTGGCGCCGTCGATCGCGACGAACTCGTCGACCGGCGTCATCACCTCGGCCACGTCATGGCGTTCGAGCGGATCGACGCCGTATTCCCGGTAGATGTGGTAACCGCGGCGCGCGATCTTTTCCGTCATGATCGAACGCTTCATCACGACGGTCGCGAAGCCGTGCGCGACGAGCGTCGCCGCGAGCAGCGGCAGCAGCGCGTTCGCGTCGTGCGTGAGGCCGAACGCGAACACGATCGCGGTCAGCGGCGCACCGAGCGTGGCGCCGAGCGTCGCGGCCATGCAGACGAGCGGCCACAGCGCCGCATCCCCGCCGGGCAGCACCGGCGACAGCACGGTGCCGAGGCCCGCGCCCAGCATCAGCAGCGGGGCGAGCACACCGCCGGACGTGCCGGAGCCGAGCGCGATCACCCACATCACGGCCTTCACGGTCAGCAGTGCGAGCGCGATCTTCAGCGCGATGTGCTGGTGCAGCAGGTCGCCGATCACGTCGTAGCCGACGCCGAGCGCGCGCGGCTCGAGCCAGCCGCCGATGCCGATCACGATCGCGCCGAGCGCCGGCCACCACATCCAGTGCACCGGCAGCTTCGCGAACGTGTCCTCGACGCGGTACAGCGCGGCCGACAGGCCGCACGCGAGCGCGCCCGACAGCAGGCCCGCGACGATGCACGACAGCAGCGCGACGGGCGTCGGCGGTGCCGTGGTCAGCGCAAACAGCGGGTCGACTCCGAAGAACACGGCGCGGGCGAAACCGGCGACCGCGCAGGCGAGCGCGACCGGCAGGAAACTGCGCGGACGCCATTCGAACAGCAGCAGTTCGACCGCGAGCAGCACGGCGGCGACCGGCGTGCCGAACACGGCCGTCATGCCGGCGGCCGCGCCCGCGACGAGCAGCGTCTTGCGCTCGGCGGCGGTCACGTGCACGCATTGCGCGATCAGCGAGCCGAGCGCGCCGCCCGTCATGATGATCGGGCCTTCGGCACCGAACGGTCCGCCGCTGCCGATCACGACACCCGACGACAGCGGCTTGAGGATCGCGACCTTCGGCGACATGCGGCTCTTGCCGAACAGGATCGCTTCGATCGCTTCGGGAATGCCGTGGCCGCGGATCTTCTCCGAACCGAAGCGCGCCATCAGCCCGACGATCAACCCGCCGATCACCGGCACGACGATCACCCATGCGCCGAGCGTGTGGTGCGCGGGCGAACGGTCGGCGAACGAAAACTGCTGGAAGAAGAACAGGTTCGTGAACAGGTGGATCAGGCTCGACAGCACGAACGCCGCCAGCGTGCCGAGCAAGCCGATCCCGGCCGCTAGCAACGCGATCCTGGGCAGGCGTTCGTTGGTCGAGAAGTCGCGTTTGTGTGGTGCGTTCATCGGCGTGAGGATAGGTCGGTAAAGCCTGGGTCAATTATTGATCTGCGGAACCTGGAACGTGCCCTTGAGCGATTTCAGTTCCGCGCGATGCATGGCCGCGAGGTGGGCGAGCAGCGTTTCGCCGGCTTCCTCGAGGTGGACCTCGACCTGCCGGCGGTCCGCTTCGCTCGTCTTGCGCTTCACGAGCCCGAGCGCCTCGCAGCGCGTCACCAGCGCGACGACGCCGTGATGCTGCGCCTGCAGGCGTTCCGCGAGTTCGCCGATGGTGGCCCATTCGCGGTGCGGATAGCCCTTGATGTGCAACAGCAGCAGGTACTGCAGCGGCGTCACGCCTTCGCTTTGTGCGGCGCGTTCGGAGAAGCGCTCGAAGCGGCGCATCTGGTAGCGGAACTCGGACAGTTGCTGGAAATCGCTTTTGGTCAGCGCGCGTCGGGTGTCGGTCATTACGGTCGGTCTGGCAGCAGTTTCGGTAACGCGAAATATATCACAACATGATATAAATGACCGAATTTCAGCGCGATAACTGCATTATGCTGTCGTCGGCCCGTTGAGCGTCCGCGTTACGCGGCCTCGAGCATCTGCGTCTGCCGGTACAGGCCGGTGACGAGATCCGTCTGCGTGATGATGCCGACGAGCCGGCGCGATGCGTCGACGACCGGGATGTGGTGGTGGCCCGAATGCGTAAACAGCGGCACCAGCGCGGTGATCGGCATGGTCTGCGGCACGGATGCGACGTCGCGGGTCATCACGGTCGCGACGCTGGGCGGCCGGCCGCCGAACGACCGCGGCAGCCGCGCGGCCAGCCGCTGCCACAGCGGAGCCGGGCGGCGCAACGGGCGCGTGAGGTCGGCGCGCGTGACGATGCCGACCAGGCGATCGCTGCCGTCCACGACGGGCAGCGCCTTCACGCGATGGCGGTCGAGCTGCGTCAGCGCGGCCGTGATCGACGTCGACGGCGCGACTTCGATCGCGTTCTGCGTCGTCAGGTCGGCGCACGTGAGCTGGCCGAACGTGCGCGCATAGGCCTGCATCTCGGTTTCGCGCAGCAGCATTTCGAGGTCGTCCGGGTCGACGTCGAGCCATTCGCCGCGGCGCTTCAGCACGACGTCGAGATCGGCGCGCGTGAAGCCGCCGCGCGCGGGCGTCGCGCTGCCGCCTTGCGGCTTCGCGTCGTGGCGCACGCCGCCGTGCGGATAGCGGTGACCCGTCAGTGCGTGGTACACGAGCGCGGCCGACAGCAGGATCGCCGATTGCAGTGCGATCGGCTCGACAACGAAGCCGAAGCCGAGCGCGTGGATCGCCGGGCCGCCGAGCACGGCCGTCAGCGCGACCGCGCCCGACGGCGGGTGCACGCAGCGCAGCGCGAACATGCCGCCGATCGCGAGGGCGACCGCGATCGAGGCGGCCGTGATCGGATCGGCGATCCACTGCGCGCAGGCGACGCCGACGGTCGCCGCCACCAGATTGCCGCCGATGATCGACCACGGCTGCGCGAGCGGACTCGCGGGCACCGCGAATAGCAGCACGGCCGACGCGCCCATCGGCGCGACGAGCAGCGGCACGAGGCCCGGCACGCCGGGCAGCAGCCGCATCGTGACGCCGACCGTCGCGATCCCGACGAGCGCGCCCGCGCACGAGCGCATGCGCTCGCGCCAGCCGAGCGTCATCGGATGGGGAATGAAGCTGTGCAGCCATTGGCGGAACGTGCGGCGCGACGGGGAGGAGCCTGACGACATGGACGGTTGAGCGGTAAAAATGACGATGCGGATGACGCAGCGCGAGGACGTCGCGAATTATATCGTGTCGTGATATAAATTGTCGCGCTGCATCAACGCGTTGCCTGCGCGCGCCGCATCCGTCTTGCAAGAACCTTTCATTGGATGAAAGCCTGGCGGCCCTGCGATCGCGCAAATTTGTCTGCAGCGGCGTACAATTCGGGCCACCGAATTCCCCGATACGCCACAACCACGCACGCGATGCCCGCTCTCCCGCCCGTTCCCCGGCATGGTGATCGCTTGCGCGTGGTTCGCGCGCACGCCCCGATTCCCGTCTGACGCGAGCGCCGCCGACGTTTCCCCACCGACACTCCCCAAGCCAATTCAATGGACATGCTCGAAAACATGCGCCTGTTCGTGCGCGTTGTCGAAGCCGGCAGTTTCACCGCGGTCGCCAAAGAAATCGATGCGACCACCGCGCAGGTGTCGCGCGCGGTGTCGAACCTCGAAGCCCACGTACAGACGCGCCTGCTGCATCGCACGACGCGCCATCTCGGCCTCACCGAAAGCGGCGAGCGCTACTTCGAGCGTGCGAAATCGATCCTCGCCGAATTCGACTACGCGAACGCCGAGGCCCGCAACGCGCTGCTGCGGCCGAGCGGCAAGATGCGGATCCATGCGATGACGGGGCTCGGGCAGAGTCATGTCGTGTCGTCGATCGTGCGCTACCAGGAAGACAACCCGGACGTGTCGGTCGAGTTGACGCTCGCGCAACGGATGCCGAATCTCGTCGAGGAAGGCTACGACGTGTCGATCGTGACCGCGTCGCAGCTGCCCGATTCCGGCTACGTCGCGCAGACCTGCGGCACCAGTTGCAGCGTGCTGGTCGCGTCGCGCGAATATCTCGCGCGGCACGGCACGCCGAAGACGCCCGACGACCTGCCGAACCACGTGTGCCTGCGCCTCGATACGCCGGCATCGCCGGCCAGCGAGTGGCGGCTCGAGCGCGACGACGGCGAGGAGACGGTCTACGAACTGCAGCCGGCACCGTTCCAGGTCAACGTGCCGGATGCGCTGTGCGTCGCGGTGCGGGCGGGGCGCGGCATCGCGTGCGTCGCGCTGTATACGGTGCTCGACGACCTGCGCGCGGGGCGCCTGATCCGCGTGCTGCCCGAGTATCGGTTGCAGACCGTCAGCGTGTACGCGGTCTATGCGACGCGCCGCTATCTCGATGCGAAGATCCGCACCTTCCTCGACCATCTGCGCACGACGCTCACGCCCGCGCTGGAGAACGACCTGCGCGAACTCGACCGGCTTGCGGTCGAACCGATGCCGGGCAGCCGCCAGCGCGCCTGATGCCGCCTGTCGCACGCCCGGCGGCGCCCGGTGTCACGCGTCCGGCGTGACGCGAATCCGTTCGAAGCGGCCGGCGAGCCACGCGTAGGCGGCGACGGTTGCGCCGCCGCTGGATCGATTGGGCATGCGAGTCTCCTGGCCTCCGGCGTGCGGAGGCGTTTCATTGGATGTTGTCTTGGTCGGGGAAGGGGGGCGGCGCCTAGCCGGTGACGCTCGTCGGCGGCCGCTGGCCCGCGAAGCACGCGGCGAGGTTGGCGAGCACGATCCGGCCCATTTGTTCGCGTGTCTCGTGCGTGGCGCTTGCGCGGTGCGGCTGCACGACGACGCGCTCGAGTTCGAGCAGCGCGGCCGGCACGCGCGGTTCGTCGGCGAACACGTCGAGCCCCGCGCCGGCGATCGTGCCGTCCGCGAGCGCGCGCACAAGCGCGGCTTCGTCGACGAGCTTGCCGCGCGCGACGTTGATCAGGAGTCCTTTTCTACCGAGCGCGGCGAGCACGTCGTCGATGGTGTCGGGAAGCGGCTGGGTGAGCAGGAGGTCGATGGTCATGAAAGTCTCGGTCGGCGTGCGCGGCGCGGGCCGCGCATCAGGTGCAACCGAGTATAGGAATCGAATCGATATCGGTCTAACATCAAGACGCTATCGATTGATTCAAGATTTGAATGATTGAACTGAACCAGCTTCGCTGCTTCGTCGCCGTGGCCGAGGAACTGCATTTCGGGCGCGCGGCCAGGCGGCTCTTCATGACGCAGCCGCCGCTCAGCCGGCAGATCCAGTTGCTCGAGCACGCGCTCGGGATCGCGTTGCTCGAACGCAGCAGCCGGCAGGTCAGGCTGACCGCGGCCGGCGAGCGCTTCTTGCGCGACGCACGGCACATCCTCGAGTTTTCCGCGCGGGCCGAACAGGCCGCGCAGCGCGTCGCGCATGGCGGGGCCGGCCGTATCACGCTCGGCTTCACGGCCGTCAGCGCGTACCGGATGATTCCGGCGCTGCTCGCGCACGCAGCGCACGCGCTGCCCGACGTCGACGTCGAACTGCGTGAAATGGTGTCGACGGTGCAGATCGACGCGCTGGCGTCGCGCATGCTCGATGCGGGCTTCGTGCGCCAGCGCGCGGCGCGCCATCCGCTCGAATACCGGCTCGTGCAACGCGAGCCGATGCTCGTCGCGGTCGCGCAGGGCGCGCCGCTGGCCGCGTACGAGCGGATCGGCCCGGACCAGCTTGACCGGCAGCCGTTCATCGCGTATTCGCCGAACGAAGGCAAGTACTTCCACGACATGATCTCGGGGATGTTCGCCGGCGCCGGACGCTTGCCGAACTACCTGCATTACGTCGGGCAGACGCATACGATCCTCGGCCTGGTGCGCGCCGGGCTGGGCGCGGCGCTGGTGCCGGCGTCGGCGCGCGAGCTGCATGTGGACGGCGTGGTGTTCCGGCCGCTCGCGGACGTCGACGTGGCGGCGGAGCTGTATCTCGCGTGGCGCGCGGACAACGACAATCCGGCGCTGCCGGTGTTCAACGCGATGGTCGAGCAGTTTCTGACGCAGGAAGCGGATGGCGGGGGCGCCGTATAGACAAGGTCTGTTGTCTAACGATATCCGGCGCCGCGCCCTGACGCGCGCCAAAACCGGCCCGAACGAGCAGAACCGACCGGTGCTGTATGCAATTCCGGTTCGAAATCACCACACGGAAGCCCTGTCTTTCATTGTCGTCACGGGAAAACCCGCATTTTTCTCTCATCGGTCGTCGTATTACTGTATCGATACACTAAATCGATACAGTCGCGCCGGGAGGCGCACTGCAAAGGAGACGGCCATGACTAACTTCACCCGGCGGCGCTTTCTGCAAACGGCGTCCGCCGCCACGCTCGCGGTCGCGGGCGGCCTGCCGGAGATCGGCCGCGCGGCGCAGACCGTGACGCTGCGTTGCTCGTCGTCGATGCCGGCCGACCAGAACGCCGCGCACTACGTGTGGTACGAGCGGCTTGCCACGAACCTGAAGGCGAGCGTCGGCGATGCGATCCGGGTCGACTACTTTCCGAACAGCCAGCTCGGCAAGGAGAGCGACGTCGCGCAGCAGGTGAAGATCGGCGCGATCGACATGATGATCGCGGGGTCGTCGATCTGGGCCACGGTCGCGCCCGAACTCGGCATGCTCGATCTCGGCTACCTGTTCGACAGCTATGCGCACGTCGCGAAGGTGCTCGACGGCCAGGTCGGCACCAGCCTGAACGCGCTGCTGCAAAAGCGCGCGGGCTGCTCGGTGCTGACGTGGGGCTCGCACTTCGGCGGGCGCTGCGTGTTCACGAAGCAGCCGGTGACGGCGCTGCCGGGCGTGAAGGGCACGAAGCTGCGCGTGCTGCCGACGCCGGCGTTCATGGACACCTTCAAGGTGATGGGCGCGGTGCCGACGCCGATTCCGTTCGGCGAGCTGTACATGGCCGTGCAGACGGGCGTCGTCGACGGGCTCGAGCACGATCCGGCCACCGTGCTCGCGAGCCGCTTCGACGAGATCGTCAAGTCGTGCTGGCAATCGCACCACGTGTTCGCGGCGATGACGGTGGTGATGGGGCGGCGCGCGCTCGAGCGGATTCCGGCGAACCTGCGCCCGGCGTTCGACCGCGCGGTGGCCGATGCGACCGCGCAGCAGCGCGCGATCGCGACGCAGAAGGCCGCGCAGGCGGAGGCGGCGCTGAAGCAGCACGGGATGACGTTCCATTCGATGGCCGAGGCCGAACGCGCGGCGCTGCGGCAGGCGATGCACGACCGCCTCTACGTGGCGTTCGCCAAGCAATATCCGGCCACCGCGCCGCTGTTCCCGGCGATCGCCGCCGAGCGAGGTTGAGCGATGGATACCGGTTCCGTTTCGAGCGTCGTGCCGGGTGCCGGCGCCGCCCGCCCCGCGCGCGCCGCCGTCCGCGCGCTGGCGGCGGCGATGCGCTGGATCGAATACGTGTCGGCCGCGGTGCTGGCCGTCGACGTGCTCGTCGTGTTCGTGTCGGTCGTGTTCCGCTATTTCCTGCACGACCCGGTCGACTGGGCCGAGGAGGTCGCGAGCGCGCTGATGATCGTGCTGGTGTTCTTCGGCGCGGCGACGGTGCTCGGGCGCAGCCAGCACGTCGGCATCGACCTGTTCCGCGGCTGGCTGCCGGCGCGCTGGCAGGGCGCGCTCGTGCAGATCGGGCACTGGATCGTCGCGGCGGTGTCGCTGAACCTGCTGGCGTCGTCGTGGCAGCTGCTCGGAGATTCGTACGACCAGTTGACGACCGGCGGCCTGCCGGGCTGGATCAACGTGTATCCGATGATGTTCGGCGCGCTGTTCATGAGCGTGTTCGCGCTCGCGAACGCGCTGAACGCGCCGCGCCGCCGCGTGCTTGGCACGCTCGCGTGCTGCGCGGTGCTCGCGGGCGCCGTGTACGGCTGGAACGCGCTGCGGCCCGAGCATGCCATCGCGCCGGGGGCGCTGCTGATCGCCGGCTTCGTCGGCGGGCTCGTGCTGGGCGTGCCGATCGGCTTCGTGCTCGCGTTCTCGGCGCTGCTGTATTTCCTCGCCGACCCGACGCTGCCGTTGCAAGTCTACTCGCAGCAGGTGATGGCCGGCGCCGATCACTTCGTGCTGCTGGCGGTGCCGTTCTTCGTGCTGGCCGGCTTGCTGATGGAGTCGAACGGGATGTCCACGCGGCTCGTCGAATTGCTGCTGCGGATCTTCGGGCGGGTGCGCGGCGGGCTCGGGTTGATCGTGATCCTTGCGACGGCGTGCTTTTCCGGCGTGTCGGGTTCGAAGCTGGCCGACATCGCGGCGGTGGGCGGCGTCGTGATGCCGGCCGTGCGCCGTGCGCGCCAGGACCCCGACGAAACCGCGGCGCTGCTCGCGTGCAGCGCGGTGATGGCCGAGACGATCCCGCCGTGCGTGAACATGATCATCATGGGCTTCGTCGCGAACATCTCGATCGCGGGGCTGTTCGTCGCGGGGATCGTGCCGGCGGCCGTGCTCGCCGCGTCGCTGGCGGTCGTGACCGTGATCTGCGGACGCCGGATCGACATCGACGCGGTGTTCGTCGAGCGCCGCGCGTGGCTGCCGCTCGCGGGCGGTGCGCTGGTCGCGCTGATCATGGTCGCGATGATCGGCAAGGGCGTGACGTCGGGCATTGCGACCTCGACGGAAGTGTCGGCCTTCGCGGTGGTCTATGCGCTGGTGGTCGGCTGGGCGGCGTTCCGCGAACTGACCTGGCGCTCGGTCGGCCGCGTGTTCGTGCGTGCGGCATCGATGGCGAGCGGCATCCTGTTCATCGTCGCGGCGGCGTCGAGCGTGTCGTTCGCGCTGTCGATCGAGCAGATTCCGGCGCTCGTCTCGGGCACAATGACCGCGTTTGCCCATCAGTACGGCTCGACGGCGTTCCTGCTGCTGGCCGCGCTCCTGATGATCGTGTTCGGCGCCGTGCTCGAAGGCGCGCCCGCGCTGATCATCTTCGGGCCGCTGCTCGCGCCGATCGCGCTGCGGCTCGGCATCAACCCGCTGCATTTCGGCACGGTCGTGGTGGTGGCGATGGGGCTCGGGTTGTTCGCGCCGCCCGTCGGCCTCGGGCTGTTCACGACCTGCGCGATCACGGGGACCGAGGTCGCGCGCGTCGCCCGGCCGATGGTGAAATACCTGCTGGTGCTGTTCGTCGCCCTCGTGGCGCTGATCTTCGCACCGGCGTTTTCGTTGTGGCTGCCGGCCCGTTTCGGCCTGTAGCCCGTTCAATGCAAGACGACATGAGTACGATTCAGGACGTGGCCCGTCATGCGGCCGTTTCGGTCAGCACGGTTTCGAACGTGCTCAACGGCCGCACCGACCAGATGAAGCCGGAGACGCTCGCGCGCGTGAAGGCGTCGATGGATGCGCTGCAGTACCGGCCGAGCACGCTCGCGCGCCAGCTCAAGACGGGGCAGACGCCGCTCGTCGGGTTGCTGGTGCCGTCGATGGCGAATCCGATGTACGGCTACATCGCGCGCGAGATCGAAGCTTGCGCGCAGGAGCAGTACGGTCATCGCGTGCTGATCGGCAACACGTACCGCGACGCGGGCAAGGAGGCGGCGTTCTTCGACGACCTGTTCGCGCACGGCGTGCGGCGCGTGATCGTGATTTCGTCGCTCGCCGACGAAAGCCACCTCGAACGCGCGGCCGAGCGCGGAATGACGGTCGTCAGCTACGACCGCCGCGCGACGCCCGGCGAGCAATCGAAGGTCGATCACGTGACGGCCGACAACGAGGCGGCCGCGCGGCTCGCGACCGGCTGCCTCGTCGCCGCGGGCCATACGCGGCTCGCGTTCGCGACGGTGGCCGGCATCACCGTGAGCCGCAGCGACAAGATTCGCGGCTTTCTCGAAGTGGCGCGCGACGCAGGCGCCGATGCGCAAGTGCTCGAAGGCGGCCCGGCGAACGAATACGGCGACGCGGTGATCGTCGAGGTCGGGCGCGCGCTCGGCGCCGCGCTCGCGGCCGATCCGGCGCGGCCGACCGGTGTCGTCGCGGTCAACGACCTGTTCGCGCTCGGCCTGATGGCCGGGCTGCGCGACGGCGGATTGCGCGTGCCGGACGATATGTCGGTCGTCGGGATGGACGGCCATTTCCTGTCGGCGATCTCGTGGCCGGCGCTGACCACGGTGCAGCTGCCCGTCACCGAGATGGCCGCCGAGATGGTGCGGCGCGTGATGCGGCACGACGGCGACCCGTCATCGGTGCCCGGGCAGTGCGTGTTCCCGGGCGTCACGCTGGTCGAGCGCGCGTCGGTCGCGCCGCCGCCGCGCGCGGTCGAATCGGACGGAGACAACGCATGACGCGCGTCTACGTGACCCATCCGTCGGGGATGTTCGATTACTACTTCGGCGCGAAGGCGCTGCGCGCGCTGCAGGCGATCGCGGACGTCACGTGCAACCCGCTCGACCGGGAACTCGGCACGGACGAACTGATCGCCGCCGCGCAGGGGTGTGACGCGATCATCGCGTACCGGCAGACGCCGGCGCCGCGTGCGCTGTTCGCGGGGCTGCCCGCGCTCGCCGCGTTCCTGCGCTGCGCGGTCGACATCCGTACAGTCGACGTCGACGCGGCGAGCGAATTCGGCGTGCTGGTCACGCAGGCGAGCCCCGGGTTCGGGCCGGCCGTCGCGGAGTGGGTGATCGGCGCGATGATCGACCTCGCGCGCGGGATCGGCGGCTACGCGGATGCGTACCACCGTGGCACGCCGCCGCTGCCGCGGATGGGCCGCGAATTGCGTGGCAGCACGCTGGGCGTGGTCGGCTATGGACAGATCGCGCGCCATCTCGTGCCGATCGCGACGGCGTTCGGGATGCGCGTGCTCGTGTGCGACCCGTACGTGCGGGTCGACGCGCCGTCGATCGAACAGGTCGACCGCGCGACCTTGCTGCGCGACGCGGACTACGTCGTGTGCCTCGCGCCGGCGACGCCGGCCACCGCGAACCTGTTCGATGCGCGCGCGTTCGCCGCGATGAAGCCGGGCGCGTGCTTCGTCAATGCGTCGCGCGGCGAGCTGGTCGACGAGCACGCGCTGGCCGACGCGCTCGACGGCGGCCGGCTGGCCGGTTGCGCGCTCGACGTCGGCCGCGCGGCGGATCAGATGCCGACGCCCGGACTCGCCGCGCATCCGCGCGTGATCGCCACGCCGCACATCGGCGGACTGACGCGGCCGGCGGTCGAGCACCAGGCGCTGGAGACGGTCGACCAGCTCGGCGCGCTGCTCGACGCACGCGTGCCGAACGGCGCGGTCAACGCCGCGCATGCGACGCGGCTCGAACGCTGGCGATCGGCCGACGCGTCCGCCGCGCCGGGGGCGCGATGACGCGCGACGGCGGCGGCATGCGGCTGGCGCCCGCGTGCGATTGCCATATCCACATCTACGACGATGCCTATCCGCTCGCGCCGACGGCGACGTTCCGCCCGCCGCATGCGCCGGTGGACGCGTATCGCCGGGTGCAACAGACGCTCGGCCTCGCGCGCGTGATCGTCGTGCAGCCGACCGGTTACGGCTTCGACAACCGCTGCACGCTCGATGCGCTGGCCGCGCTCGGCCCGCAGGCGCGCGGCGTCGCGACGGTGCCGGTCGACGTGCCGGATGCCGAACTCGAGCGGCTGCACGCGGCAGGCATCCGCGGCGTGCGGTTCATGACGCTGTCGGGCGGCGTCGCGCGATGGGACGAGCTCGAGCGGATGGCCGCGCGGATCGCGCCGCTCGGCTGGCACATCGATTTGCAGCTCGACGGCCGGACGCTGCCCGACGTCGAGCCGATGCTGGCGTCGTTGCCGGCGCGCGTCGTCATCGATCACACGGGCAAGTTCCTGACGCCGGTTGCACCGGATGCGCCGGCGTTCGTTGCGTTGCGGCGCCTGCTGGATCGCGGCCACGTATGGGTGAAGCTGTCCGCGCCTTACGAGACCTCGCGATCCGGTGCGCCCGGTTACGACGACGTTGCATGCCTTGCCACCGTGCTCGCACGCGCGCATGCGGCGCGCTGCGTGTGGGGCAGCAACTGGCCGCACCCGAACGCGTCGCCGCTGCCCGACGATGCGCAGCTCCTCGGCTGGCTGCACGCGTGCGCGGCGGACGCAGCGGTCGGCCGCGCGATCCTCGTCGACAACCCGGCCGTGCTGTACGGGTTCGATGCGGACACTTCGACCGGCGCCGCGACGTGACGTGGCCAGCCGCGGGCCGAGCCTCGACGGCGTGCGGTCGACGCGTTCGTCCACGACTATCCGGTCCGGTAGCCGCTGCGTGAAGCGAAGAGGGCGAAGCGGGGAAGGTGTAGCAGCGGTAGTTGAAGCGCGGCGCGCGGCACGGCGGATCATTTTCGCCGTGCCGCGGGCCGCTTTACATCAGTGCGTGACCGACAGGAACAGGTACGCCGCGAACAGCGACAGATGCACGACGCCGTGCAGCACCGTCGTGCGTCCCTGGCTGAGCGTCAGCGTGCTGACGAGCAGCGTCAGCGACAGCAGCACGGTTTCCATTGCGCCGATGCCGAGCGTGAGCGGCTGGCCGACCCAGATGAACACGGCCGCGACGGTCGGGATCGTGAGCCCGATGCTCGCGAGCGCCGAACCGAGCGCGAGGTTCATGCTGGTCTGCAGGCGATTCGCCCGCGCGGCGGTGACGGCCGCGAGCCCTTCGGGCAGCAGCACCAGCGCGGCGATCACGATGCCGACCGCCGCTTCCGGCGCGCCGAGCTTCATCACCGCATGCTCGACGGCCGGCGACAGCAGCTTCGCGAGCAGCACGACCGCGACGAGGCTCACGAACAGCAGCACGAGGCTGATCAGCGCGGTGCGGCCGCTCGGCGGTGCCGCATGCACTGATTCGTTCGCGCTGTCGTGCTCGGTGAGAAAGTAGTCGCGGTGGCGCACGGTCTGCACGAATACGAATGCGCCGTACAGTACGAGCGACGACACGCCGGCGAACGCAAGCTGCGATTTCGAAAAGAACGGGCCCGGCGCGGCGTTCAGGTAGTTCGGCATCACGAGCGACAGCACCGACAGCGACGCGAGCACCGCGAGCGCCTTGCTCGCGCCGCGCCCCTGAAAATCCTGCTCGCCGTGCTTCCACGCCCCGACCAGCAGGCACAGGCCGACGATGCCGTTGCAGATGATCATCACCGCGGCGAACACGGTATCGCGCGCGAGGCCCGATTTCTCGGGGCCGGCGCCGAGCATCACCGACACGATCAGCGCGACCTCGATGACGGTCACGGCGACCGCCAGCACGAGCGTGCCGAACGGCTCGCCGACGCGGTGCGCGACGACTTCGGCATGGTGGACGGCGGCGAACACGGAGCCGGCGAGGGCGGCGGCGAACACGGCGATGACGAGGCCTTCGGCCGGCACGACGCGCGACAGCGCGAGTACCAGCCAGGCGGCAAGCGGGGCCACGAGGGTCCAGCGCGGGAGCTGGTTGGACGAGAGCGGCATGGACGGTTTCCTATGCGAGTGGCGGCGCGCGGCGCGCCGTCACGGGTTGACGAAGCCCGGCCGGATGATCCGCCGAACGTGGAAGATGATGCTGATGGGCGGCAGCGCGGAGCCGTGCTGCCCTGGATTCGCCGCCGTGAAGCGGCGAGGGGCGCGGGCGGGCCGAAGCCCGTCGCGGGATGAAACGGTTCGATGCGATCGGGTGCCGAGGGCGGGGCGCGGGTACGTCACGATATACGCGGACCGCTGGCGCGATTTCGACCCCGAAAGGACGGCAGGCGGTGGACGGCAGCGGCGTGACACGCGGTTTCCCCCTGAAATCCGGCGATTTGTCGAATTTTATCAGGCGTTCGTGGGACACCATCTCATAATCGAACGCTTTCATTGACCTTTCGGTTTCAAAAAAGTGCCCCGATCGTTCGACTTTTTGTTCTTGCGCTTTTCGTAACGGTCTCTTGCACGACAAATTCGGGCTCGCCCTGACATAAATCTACCGACCGGTCGGTTTATAATCGCTCGCACTTCCACTTCATGACGGATCGCAAGCGATGGCTGTTTCTTCTGCACATTCGGTGAATTCGGGCGCGCTGGCGCCGTCGGCGGTCGTCGGCGTGATCGGCGCGGGCGCGATGGGCGCGGGCATCGCGCAGGTGGCCGCGGCGGCCGGTCATGCGGTGCTGCTGTACGACCTGAACGAAGCCGCATGCGACAAGGCGCTGGCCGGCATCCGCGCGCAGTTCGCACGGCTCGCGGAGAAGGGCCGGATGGAACCGGCGCAGGCCGACGCGGCCGGCAGCCGGATTCGCGCGGTGCGCGCGCTGGCCGACTTCGCGGGCGCCGCGCTGATCGTCGAGGCGGCGGCCGAGCGGCTCGACGTGAAGCGCGAGATCTTCGCGACGCTCGAACGCCATGTCGACGACAGCTGCGTGCTGGCGACCAACACGTCGTCGATCTCGATCACGTCGATCGCGGCCGGGCTGCGCGCGCCGCAGCGCGTGGCCGGCCTGCATTTCTTCAATCCGGCGCCGCTGATGGCGCTCGTCGAGGTGGTCAGCGGGCTCGCGACCGCGCCGGACGTCGCGCAGGCCCTCTACGACACGGCCGCCGCGTGGGGCAAGCGGCCGGTGCTGGCGAAGTCGACGCCCGGCTTCATCGTGAATCGCGTCGCGCGGCCGTATTACGCGGAGGCGCTGCGCGTGCTGAACGAGCAGGGCGGCACGCCGGCCTCGATCGACGCGGTGATGCGCGACGCCGGCGGCTTCCGCATGGGGCCGTTCGAGTTGATGGACCTGATCGGCCACGACGTGAACTTCGCGGTGACCGAGTCGGTGTTCCGCGCGTACTTCAACGATCCGCGCTATACGCCGTCGCTGATCCAGCAGGAACTCGTGAACGCGGGCTTCCTGGGGCGCAAGTCGGGCCGCGGCTTCTATTCGTATGCGGACGGCGCGACGCCGCCCGCGCCCGCGTTCGAACCGCCGTGCGATGCGCCGGCCGACGTCGCGCTGTTCGCGCAGGACGGCCCGGCCGCGGCGCTGCATGCGCGCTTCGTCGAACGAATCGCCGGCGCCCGGCAGAACGGCGCGCATGCCGACGAACTGCTCGCCGTGGCCGGCCGCGCGTCGATTGCGCTGACCGACGGCCGCACCGCGACCGTGCGTGCCGCGCAAACCGGTGTGGGCGACCTCGTGCTCGTCGATCTCGCGCGCGATTACGCGCAGGCCGGGCTCGTCGCGCTGACGCGCGCGCTGCAGTGCAGCGACGCGGCTTACGCGGATGCGGTCGGGCTGTTCCAGCAAGCGGGTTTTCGCGTCGTCGGCATCGCCGACGTGCCGGGCATGGTCGCGATGCGCACCGTCGCGATGCTCGCGAACGAGGCGGCCGACACGGTGAACCAGGGCGTGTGCTCGCCCGCCGATCTCGATCTCGCGATGGAGAAGGGCGTGAACTACCCGTGCGGCCCGCTCGCGTGGGCCGATGCGATCGGCATCGGCCGCGTGCATCGCGTGCTGTCGAACCTGGCGGCGAGCTACGGCGAGGACCGCTATCGCGTGTCGCCGCGCATCGCCGCGCTGCACGCGGCCGGCCGCACGTTCCGCTAGCCGCCGGCCCCGTCACCCCGATCACGATAACGACATCACTCCACTGGAGGAGCACCCCGATGACTCACCCGACGCACCCCGCCGCCGCCCTCGAGCCGATCGAGACCGCCAGCCGCGACGAACTGCAGGCGCTGCAGCTCGAGCGCCTCAAGTGGTCGCTGCGCCACGCGTACGACAACGTCCCGCACTATCGCCGCACGTTCGACGCGGCGGGCGTGCATCCGGACGACCTGAAGACGCTCGCCGATCTCGCGAGATTCCCGTTCTCGACCAAGCACGACCTGCGCGACAACTATCCGTTCGGCCTCTTCGCGGTGCCGCGCGAGCAGGTCGTGCGCGTGCATGCGTCGAGCGGCACGACCGGCAAGCCGACCGTGGTCGGCTACACCGCGCGCGACATCGACACCTGGGCGAACGTGACCGCGCGTTCGATCCGCGCGGCCGGCGGCCGCCCGGGCGACACGCTGCACAACGCATTCGGCTACGGGCTCTTCACGGGCGGCCTCGGGATTCACTACGGCGCGGAGCGGCTCGGCTGCATGGTCGTGCCGATGTCGGGCGGGCAGACTGAAAAGCAGGTGCAGCTGATCCGCGATTTCGAGCCGAAGATCATCCTCGTCACGCCGTCGTACATGCTGAACCTGATCGACGAGATGGTGCGGCAAGGGATGGACCCGGCCGAGTCGTCGCTGAAGATCGGCATCTTCGGCGCGGAGCCGTGGACGCAGGCGCTGCGCGAGGAAGTGGAGACGCGCGTGGGCATCGACGCGCTCGACATCTACGGGCTGTCGGAAGTGATGGGCCCGGGCGTCGCGTGCGAATGCGTCGAGACGAAGGACGGCCCGGTGATCTGGGAAGACCATTTCTATCCGGAGATCATCGACCCCGTGACCGGCGAAGTGCTGCCGGACGGCAGCGAGGGCGAGCTCGTGTTCACGTCGCTGACGAAGGAGGCGATGCCGGTGATCCGCTACCGCACGCGCGACCTCACCGCGCTGCTGCCGCCGACCGCGCGCGCGATGCGCCGGCTCGCGAAGATCACGGGCCGCTCCGACGACATGCTGATCGTGCGCGGCGTGAACGTGTTCCCGAGCCAGATCGAGGAAATCGTCGTCGCGCAGACGAAGCTGTCGGGGCAGTTCCAGATCACGCTTTCGCGCGACGGCCACATGGACCGGCTCGATCTCGCGGTCGAGCTGCGCTCCGAGGCCGTCGCGTGCGTGACCGACGCCGAGCGTGCGGCGATCGCGCGCGAGCTGCAGCACCGGATCAAGACGATGATCGGCGTGTCGGCCGGCGTGACGGTGCTCGCCGCGGGCGGCATTCCCGCGAGTGCGACCGGCAAGGCCCGGCGCGTGATCGACCGCCGGCAGGCTGCGTGAGTCTCCCCATTTCCCTGTTCTACTCCGAGGAACCCGTTCGATGGATGGATTGAAGACCCTGGCCGTTGGCGTCGATGCGCGCGGCATCGCGACCGTCGCGCTGCAGCGCGGCGACGTGCTCAACGCGTTCGACGAGACGATGATCGCCGAGCTGACCGACGCGTTCACGACGCTCGGCCGGCGCGACGACGTGCGCGCGATCGTGCTGCGCTCGGACGGCCGCGCGTTCTGCGCGGGCGCCGACCTGCAGTGGATGCAACGCGCGAGCGCGAACGACGCGGCCGCGAACCTGCGCGACGCCGAGCGGTTCGCCGCGATGATGAGGGCGATCCGGCTGTGCCCGAAGCCGACGGTCGCGCGCGTGCAGGGCCACGCGTTCGGCGGCGGCGTCGGCCTGTGCGCGGCCTGCGACATCGTGATCGCGAGCGATCACGCGCGCTTTTCGGTCAGCGAGGCCCGCTTCGGGATCCTGCCGTCGGTGATCGGCCCGTATCTGGTCGAGGCGGTCGGCCAGCGCCAAGCGCGCCGGCTCGCGCTGACCGCGACGCAACTCGCGGCCGCCGAAGCCGTCGCGATCGGGCTGATCCACCAGGCCGTGCCGCTCGACGCGCTCGACGCCGCACTCGACAAGACGCTCGCCGAGCTGAGCCGCAACGGCCCGAACGCGCTGATGGAGATCAAGCGCTTTTTCGACGCGATCGGCGAGTACCCGCCGTCGGACGAACGCGCGGCGTTCACCGCGCAGACGATCTCCGGCGTGCGGGCGACGCCGGAAGCGAAGGAGGGCTTCGCCGCGTTCTTCGCGAAGCGGCCGCCGGCCTGGGAGCCGGGCGCCGAATAAGGGCGCGGCGCGGGCCGCCGCGCCGGGGGCGAGATTTGCGTCTCGGGCGCGGGCGCTTGCTCTACAATGCGTGACCCCCGGCGCGCCGCCGGCCCAGCCCCGACCGCTTCTTCGCCCCGATGATCGTCAACCGCCTTATCTCCGAGATCCTGTTCGGCTTTACCGGCCTGATCGGCATCATCAATCCGATCGGCATCGCGTTCCTGTTTCTCGAACGCACCGAGGCGCTGACCGAGCACGAGCGCAACCTGCTCGCGAAGAAGGTGGCGTTCAACGCGTTCATCGTGTTGCTGGTCGCGTTCTTCGCCGGCACGCCGGTGCTGCATTTCTTCGGGATCTCGATGGAAGCGCTGCGGATCGGCGGTGGCTTCGCGGTCGCCGTCGCGGGCTGGCAGATGCTGAACGAGCCGGACGGGCCGGCGGGCGGCGGCGATACGCCGATCAAGCCGATCGATGCGAACGCGATCATGACCCGCGCGTTCTTCCCGCTGACCGTGCCGCTGACCGTCGGCCCCGGTTCGATCGCCACCGCGATCGCGCTGAACGCGAACCGCACGCACAAGCTGTCGGAATTCATGCTGTCGAGCATCGTGTCGATCTCGGTGTCGGCGCTCGTCGCGGTCGTGATCTGGCTGACCTACAGCCGTGCCGCGCTGCTCTCCCGCTATCTCGGCACCGAAGGCACCAAGGTCGCGAAGCGCGTGTCGGCATTCCTGCTGCTGTGCATCGGCGTGCAGATCATGCTGACCGGCTTCTCCGAATTCCTGCAGCCGCTCGCCGACCAGATCAAGTAAGCCGTTCGTCGTTCGCGAGCAATCCGTTCGTTCGTCGAGCGGCAGCCGGCGCGGCGCCATGCCACGCCACGCCACGCCACGCATTCTGATCATGGATGCTGCGTGGCGCGTCGGTGTGCGCCGTCGAAGCGATGCTCAAGTGCGATTGGGCTGCGGTTCCGGCGCGTCCACACTCCGGGCGACCCGGCCGGGCAGCAGGCCGTCGCGTCGACTACGCGTTCGCGCGCTGCGCGATACCATGCGACGTCTGGCCGATGCCGCGCACGGCGTTCGTACCCGGTGCACCGAACCGGGCCGCGCATCCGGCCGCAACCCCACTTCAATGACGAGGCGAGCGATGGAATACGTGAAATTCGGGTCGACCGGGATGGACGTGTCGAAGCTGGTGCTGGGCTGCATGACGTTCGGCGAGCCGTCGCGCGGCACCCACCCGTGGACGCTGCCGGAAGCGGAAAGCCGCCCGATCATCCAGCGCGCGATCGAGGCCGGCATCAATTTCTTCGATACCGCGAACATGTATTCGGACGGCACGTCCGAGGAGATCGTCGGCCGTGCGTTGCGCGACTTCGCGAAGCGCGACGACGTCGTGATCGCGACCAAGGTGTTCTACCGGATGCGCCCCGGGCCGAACGGCGCGGGATTGTCGCGCAAGGCGATCATGACCGACATCGACCAGAGCCTGAAGCGGCTCGGCACCGACTACGTCGACCTGTACCAGATCCATCGCTGGGACTACGGCACGCCGATCGAGGAGACGCTCGAGGCGCTGCACGACGTCGTGAAGGCCGGCAAGGCGCGCTACATCGGTGCGTCGTCGATGTTCGCGTGGCAGTTCGCGAAGGCGCTGTATACGTCGAAGCAGAACGGCTGGACCCGCTTCGTCAGCATGCAGAACCACCTGAACCTGCTGTATCGCGAGGAAGAACGGGAAATGCTGCCGCTGTGCGAGGCCGAAGGCATCGCGGTGATTCCGTGGAGCCCGCTCGCGCGCGGCCGGCTGACGCGCAACTGGGACGAGTCGTCCGGCCGGCAGCAGAGCGACGAGGTCGGTCAGCGGATGTACGACGCGACGGCCGGTGCCGATCGCGCGGTCGTCGAGGCCGTCGCGGCGATCGCCGCCGCACGCAACGTGCCGCGTGCGCAGGTCGCGCTTGCATGGGTCGCGCACAAGCGCGGCGTCACCGCGCCGATCGTCGGCATCTCGAAGCCGCATCATCTGGACGATGCGCTCGGCGCGCTGCAGCTGAAGCTGACCGACGATGAAATCGCGACGCTCGAAAGCCCTTACGTGCCGCATGCGGTAGCCGGCTTCAACTGAGTTCGACCGCACGAAACCGTCGGGATGCCGCCGCCGCGCACGGCGTTCAGCGTGCGGCGGCGAGCATCGGATAGGTGAACAGCGCGAAGTGGATCACGTTCAGCCCCGCATGCGCGAGCGCGGATGCGAGCAGTCCGCCGCGCCGCCATGCGAGGCCGTAGCCGATGCCGGCCACCGTGCCGAGCACGATCCAGGGCCAGCCGCCGGCCGCGTGCGCGGCGCCGAACAGTCCCGCGCCGATCGCGAGCGCGGCCCACGGCCCCCAGCCGAACCGGCCGAGCACGCGCGTGAGCCCGCCTTGCACGTAGCCGCGGAACAGCGCTTCCTCGGCGAGCGTGACGAGCAGCACGTTGTTGACGAGCCACATCCAGCCCGACGCCGGCCATTTCGGCGCCCAGCCGACCATGCCGAACGCGAGCGCGCCGGCCAGGCAGGCCGCCGCCGTCGCGACGGCCGCCACCGCGCCGGTGCGCAGCGCGCGTGCCGGGGCGACGTCCGGCGCCACCCACGGCAGCGCCCACAGCAGCCACAGGCCGACGAGCGGCTTGTCGAAATTCAGGTACATCGTGAACGGCACGGCATCCGGCGTGAAACGCGTCGGCTCGATCACGCGCGGATTGTGGAAGCCGGGAAGCAGGTGCAGGCTCAGCGCGATCGCGAGCGCGGCAAACACGACGTGCGCGACGATCCGCATCGCGAGCGGGCGGCCCGGCGCGATGCCCCAGGCGGCGGCCGCGAGCAGCGCGAGCGGCGCGAGCACGATCGGTTCGAGCTTGCCGAACGCCAGCGCGCCGGCATAGCCGAGCGCGGCAACGGCGATGCTCAGGCCATGCAGCGGGCGCTGCCACGCGAACGCGGCGGCCGCGAACAGTGCGAGCCAGATCGTGGCACACGGGAGAAGCGAGAGAGACATGGGGCGATGCAGGGGGCGAACGAGAGCCGCGCATCATACCCCAGCGGCCGTGACGGCCGCCGGGCCGGCCGCTGGGGGCGGACGGGGCGGGCGCTCAGCGGCCGGCGATCTCGGTGACGCCGTCGCGGGTCGGGATGTCGACGCTGTTGCGCTCGCGCATCCGCCGCCGGTACCAGAAGGTCCACAGCAGCAGCGTGCCGAACACCGTGTAGCCCATGATCGGCGACACGACGAGCACGCGCTCGACGGGCCAGGTGACGACCATCCACAGGCGCAGCAGCATCTCCAGCGTCATGCAGGCGCCCCACACGAAGGTCATCAGGCGCAGCATCTGGCGCAGCCCCGGCTGCTCGGCCCAGACCGTCTCGAAACGCGCGGCGCCGCCGGCCATCTCGCGGGCCACCGTCGCGCGCGCGAGATAGAAGATCAGCGGACGATCGCGGAACAACGACAGCAGGAACACGACGCCGATCGTGCCGGACGCAAGCGATTCGCGCATCAGCAGCGTGCGCGCGCTGCCGCCGAGCGCCATGCCGGCGATCGACAGCGCGATGCCGAGCAGCACGACGGCGGCCACCGCATCGATGCGGCGCGAGCGGATGAATTCGACGACGGACCAGACGATGGGCGGAATCGCCGACGCGTACAGCGCGCCGGTTTCGCCGAAGTACAGGTGCGCGACCCGGTATGCGACCCAGGGCAGCAGCAGGTTGACGACAAGTTCGAGGATCAGGCCGGCTCGTGGTTTCACGGAAGCGGGCGCGCGGATGGCGCGCGGGGCGGTGATGTCGCTTCGAGTATATCGAAGTCCGACCCCGCGCGCCGCACTCGGCGCGGTTGTGCACGCACCGAAAACGGGCGGAAACACGCGGCGACCGGGCGGCGGGGCGCGCCAGGGCTGCCCCGGGACCATTCGGCGCCGCGTCCGGCCGCCGCGCGGCCGTCATCGCCCGGTCAACGGTTCGTCAGGCGGCCGCGGGCTGGACGATGATCTTCACGTTCCGGTCCTTGTGGTTGACCAGCTCCTCGAAGCCGTGCGCGACGATGTCGCCGAGCGTGATCCGGCCGGTGATCAGCGGCTGCACGTCGATGCGGCCGTCCGCGATGAAGCGGATCACGTCCGCGAATTCGCCGTTGTATGCGAGCGAGCCGATCACTTCCTTCTCGGTCGACACGATGTCGAAGAAGTTGAACGAAGTCGGTTCCTCGAAGATGCCGACCATCACCGACTTGCCGGCCTTGCGGATCACGTCGATCGCGAGCTGCGCGGTGGCCGTGTGCCCGATGCACTCGAACGACACGTCGGCGCCGTAGCCGCCCGTCAGCGCCTTGACTTCCGCGATCGCGTCGGACGCCTTCGGATCGATCACGACCGTCGCGCCGACCTCCAGCGCCTTCTGCTTGCGGGCGGCCGACATTTCCAGCGCGATCACGCGTCCGGCGCCCGCGGCCTTCGCGCACATGATCGTGCACAGGCCGATCGTGCCGGCGCCGACCACGACGACGGTCTGGCCGACGATGTTGCCGGCCTTCTTCACTGCATGCAGCCCGACCGCGAGCGGCTCGATCAGCGCGCCGGCCTCCGTCGGGAAGTTGTCGGGCAGCTTGTACAGCAGCTCGGCCGGCACGTTCACGAATTCGGCGAACGCGCCGTTGTTCATCAGCCCGGTGAACGCGAGGTTCTCGCAGATGTTGTACAGCCCGTGCCGGCAATACCAGCAGGTGCCGCAATGCTGGCAGGCGTCGGCCGTCACGCGCTCGCCGACCGCGAAGCCCGTCACGCCCGCGCCGAGCGCCGCGATCTCGCCGCTGAACTCGTGGCCGAGGATGCACTGGCCCTTCAGGCCCGTCAGCGGATGCGGCGCGTCGACGGGAATGAACACGGGCCCGGCGACGTACTCGTGCAGGTCGGAGCCGCAGATCCCGCACCAGTGCACGCGGATCTGGACCCAGCCGGCCGGCGGATGCGCTGGAACGGGAACCTCTTCGACGCGGATGTCGTGGCGGCCATGCCAGACGGCGGCCTTCATGCTGGGAGCGGTGTTCGATGCCGGTGTACTCACGTTGCTGTCTCCGTCAGGTTGTCGTCGGACGCGCGGCCAAGGGCCGGTTGGTCCGTCGCGCGATTGCGCGAGCGACCGACATGCAGGAACGGGGCCAGCTTGAATCGACGCTCGGACGGCGAAGGCGCCGGGCGGGCGCTGTGCGATGCAGCAGGCCGCGTTGCATTGACATCAGCCGGGACCGAGCGAATCACACGCGAAATTTGCTGCGATTGCGACGGGACGCGGCGGGTGAGACGCCGGGACATTCGTCTCAGCCGTTTGAGACGAAACGCGAGACGCGCGGTTCGGTCGGGGTCGCCGTAGCCGCGGTCGTTGCGGTCCATTGTGGCGATCAGCGAAACGCATCGTTGCGCATGTTTCCCCTTTACTTGAAGTTAACTTCAATTTGTATCATCTGCGGCAATGTCCGATCGCCATGCGTGCATGGTGGTTGCACCGGAGGCGGGGTGCATGACCGAATCGGTCGTCGCTGCCGTGCGAACGGCCGAGCGCGGCTCGTCTCAATCTTCACGGAATGTCGTCAAGCATGCCAAACGTTATCGAATGCCTGATCTGCGAGTATGTGTCGTACCACATGCTGGTAGCCGAAGAGCGGGACGCGATGCCGTTACCGGCAGACGTCGGGATGGCGCGGCCACAGGAGCGTGCCGATCGCGCGCCGACTCCGGAGCCTGTCGCACCGGGCGTTTCACCGTTGCGGCCGCAACTGTTCGTGTCGGTTCTGGAAGCGGGCGACGACGGCTTGCTGGTGCGCTGGAGCGAAAGCGGGCGCTGCCATTACGGCGAGCAACGCTGGCGCTTGCGCGTCGCGTTGCAGGCGGGCCGCTGCGCGATCTCCGGGCAGGCGATCGAGCCGGGCGAACCGGTGTACCGGCCGGTGCGGCGGCCGGTGCCGGTCAACGGCGACGAGATGATCCACCCCGCGTCGGTGCCGCCTGCGGCTGGCGCCGCGTGTCGCGCGGCACCAGCCCGCGGCGAGGCGACGGATCCGGTCGATGCCCCGGGCTGAGCGACCGGTTGCACTCTCGCGTTAGTTGAGATCCTTCCGGTACTGGATGAACCCCGCGTTGTTCGCGAGCTTGTCGTACAGCGCGCGGGCGGTCGTGTTGGTTTCGTGCGTGAGCCAGTACACGCGGCTTGCGCCGGCTTCGCGGGCCCGCTCGTACACGGCTTCGATCAGTGCGCCGCCCGCGCCTTGCCCGCGGGCGTCCGCCGCCGTGAACAGGTCCTGCAGATAGCAGTACGGCCCTTCGGTCCAGCACGAGCGGTGATAGATCGCGTGCACGATGCCGACCAGCGTACCCGACGCGTCGAAGGCGCCGAGCGCGAACATCGGTTCGGCGGGATCCATCAGGCGCGCCCATGTCGTCGCGAACACGGCGTCGCTCAGCGCGGTCTCGTAGAAAGTCTGGTAGCCCTGCCACAGCGGGCGCCACGCGGCTTCGTCGGCGGCCACGAGCGGCCGGACCGTGACGCGCGTCGCGTCGTTCGCGCGGCCGGCCGCATCGCGCGCACGCGCCCGCGCGTGGCGGATCGCGACGAGCGTCTCGCGCTGCGTACCGCTGGCGTCGAAGTTCTCCGGCGCGAGCCAGGCTTCGAACGCGGCGCGCACGTCCGGCCATTCGCCGTCGACGATCGAGAACCATGCCGTGTCGCGGTTGCGTCCCTTGTAGATGATCGCCTGCCGGAACGTGCCTTCGTAACGGAAGCCGAGCCGCGCTGCCGCCTTGCGCGACGGTTCGTTGAGGTCGTCGCACTTCCATTCGTAGCGCCGGTAGCCGAGCGTGTCGAACGCGTACTTCATCAGCAGGTACTGCGCTTCGGTCGAAATCGGCGTGCGCTTCAGTAGCGGCGAGAAGGTGACGGAACCGACCTCGATCACGCCGTTGGCCGGGTCGATGCGCATCAGCGCGAGCGTGCCGACGGCGCGGTTCGTCGCGCGGTCGATCACCGTGTAGTGCAGCGGATCGGCGCTGGCCGCCGCGCCGCGCGCGTAGTCGCGGTAGCTCGACTCGTCGGCATACGGACCGTGCGCGAGATAGGTCCAGTCGCTGCCGTCCGGCGCCTGCGCGTACGCGGCGTACAGGTCGGCGGCATGGCGGTCGGCGTCGAGCGGTTCGAGGCGGCAGTAGCGGCCCTCGAGCACGATGCGCTCCGGGCGAGGGCGCGCGGACCAGTCGGGAACGGGGTGGCCGATGGGCTGCTGGAAGTCGTTGGTGAGCGTGGACAAGGTCGATCTCGCTTCGGTTGGCGGCCGGCGACATGCCGGCATGCAGACGATCGTAGTCCCGGCGAGGTACCATGAGAAGCGCCAGCCGACAGCAAATTTATGGTGCCACGAAGGTGCTGCCGAGGTGCCACGAACGCGCCATGAACGCGCCATGAACGCGCCGCGCCGGTGCCATGCCGGCGCCGCGCTCGACGCGCGATGCCCCGAGGCTTCCACACTGCGATATCCCGATGACGACTGCCTTTCCTTCCGGCGACGCACCGCTGTTGCCGCTCGACGCGCCGCTCGCGCGCACGGCCGGCGCGCCTTCGTTGCAGCGGCAACTGCTGCGCCGCGTGCGCGACGCGATTCTCGGCGGCGCGATGCCGGCCGGCACGCGGCTGCCCGGCACGCGCGCGCTGGCCGAGACGCTCGGCGTGTCGCGCAACACGACGGCGGCCGTCTACGAGCAGCTCGTCGCCGAAGGCTTCCTGCAATCCGATCGCCGCGGCACACGCGTGGTCGGCCTGTCGCGGCCGGCCGCGCCGCGCCGGCGGGTCGCACCGCCGGCCGTCGCGCAGCGGCTCGGCCGGATCCGCCCGAGCCTGATCGGCACTGGCGAGTCGGAAGGCTTCCGGCCGGGCGTGCCCGCGCTGTCGCATTTCCCGGTGGATGCGTGGCGGCATGCGATCGACCGCGCGCTGCGCCGCGCCGGCCGCGACCTGCTCGCGTACGGCGACCCGCTCGGCGAACGCGCGCTGCGCGAGTCGATCGCGCGCCACCTGGCCGTGACGCGCGGCGTGCGCTGCGATCCCGAGCAGATCGTGATCACCGAAGGCGCGCAGGGCGCGATCGCGTTGTGCGCGCAGCTGCTGACGAACCCCGGCGACACGGTTTGGGTCGAGGAGCCCGGCTATCGCGGCGCGCGCACCGCGATGCAGGCGGCCGATCTCGACGTCGTGCCGATGCCGGTCGACGCGGAGGGGCTGCGCGCGGCAGACACGGACTGGCGCGAACGGACGCCCCGGCTCGTCTACACCACGCCGTCGAACCAGTTCCCGACCGGCGCGGTGCTGTCTATCTCGCGCCGGCTCGCGCTGATCGACGCCGCACGCCGGCATCGCGCGTGGATCATCGAGGACGATTACGACAGCGAGTTTCGGCATACCGGCGAGCCGATCGGCGCGTTGCACGGGCTCGCGGCCGATTCGCCGGTCGTCTATCTCGGCTCGTTCAGCAAGACGATGTATCCGGCGTTGCGGATCGGCTTTCTCGTGCTGCCCGACGCGCTGCTGGCCGCGGTGCGGCCGGCGTTGCCGGAGATGCTGCGCGGCGGGACGCGCCACGTGCAGCTCGCGCTCGCCGATTTCATCGAGACGGGGGAGTACGGGCGCCATCTCGGGCGGATGCGGCGGCTGTATCGCGACCGGCGGCGCTCGCTGCTCGCCGCGCTGGACGACGCGTTCACCGTGCCGCATCAGGTCGAGGGCGGGCCGTGCGGGCTGCATCTGGCGTTGCGGCTGCCGGCCCGTTATCGCGACCGCGCGATCGTCGAAGCGGCGCGCGCGCACGGGATCGGGCCGTTCCCGCTGTCGGGGTTCTCGATTCACGCGACGTCGCCGGCCAACGGGCTCGTGCTCGGGTTCGGCAATACGTCGGCCGATGCGTTCGCGCCGATGCTGCGGACGCTGTCGACGATCGCGCATCGGGTCGCGGGCGAGTGACCCGGCGCGCGGGTGACGCCGCGCGGGAAGCGGCACGATTGTCGCGCGTCGTTACTTTTTCAGCATGTCGAGCACGGCATCGACCATCGGATGATGCCGGTTCGTATTCCAGACAGCGGCCGCCGTCACGACCATGACCTTTTCCTTCAACGGCCGCACGACGACGTTCTCCGGCGCGAGCTTGCGGGTCGACGCAGGCACCAGCGCCACGCCCTGACCGCAGCCGACGTACGCAATCTGCGACGTCACCGAACGCACCTCGTGAATCACGCGCGGTGTCAGCCCATGCGTGCGGCAGACGGACGTCAACATGTCGAAGTAGACGGGGCTGACCTGTCGCGACGACATGATCAGCGGTTCGTCCATCAACGCGCGCAGCCGCACCCTTGGTATGGCCGCCAGCGGATGCTTCTTCGGCAACGCGACAGCGAGCCGGTCCTCGGCCATCGGCATCGTCGCGATACCGTTCGCTACCTCGCCATCGACGCGTGCAAAGGCGAGATCAAGCTCGCCGGCCTCCAGCGCCGGAATCGCGTCGACGCTGTCGATCTCGTTGACGAACACGGTCAGGTTCGGATGCGCGCGCTTGAGCGCGTCCAGTAGCGGCGGCACCGTGTCGAGCATCGCGGACGTGATCGCGCCGACGTGCAGCACGCCCGACTGGCCGGCCGCGACCTCGCGCACGACACGCTGCAGCCGCTCGGCCTGGCCGGCGAATTGCCGGACGGCCGGCAGGATCGCGGCGCCCGCCGGGCTCAGTTGGGTTCCCTGCCGCGAGCGGTAGAACAACTGGATCCTGAGCGACTGCTCCAGTACCTTGATCTGCTCGGTCAACGGCGGTTGCGACATGTTCAGCCGCTTCGCCGCGCGCCCGAAATGCTGCTCCTCGGCGACGGCGAGAAACATCCAGAGTTGCCGAATCAGCCGGTAGTCGATCGTGTTGCTCATGGCGGGTATGCCCGGAGTGAAGCAGCGCGGAAAATGCCGCGGGGGAGGGCGGCGCGGCGCGACATGGTGGTTGCCGGCCGCGCGCGACGTGAGGTTTTTCGTATTCCGGAAATCGTATCACGCAGATATGAAATACGAAATTTACTTGTCACGCTGCCGAAGCGACGATGGCTGCACTTGTCAACGGGAAACAGCATGATGAACCAGCCTTCCTTGCTCGAGCGCCTTGCGTCGCTCGACACCAATACCGTATCCGACGCGCTCGACTTTCTCGGCATGCCTGGCGCAACGGTCGGCCTGCGTCCACTGTGGAACTGCCCGAAGATCGTCGGGCGTGCCAGCACCATTCAACTCGGTCCGAAAGCCGATGCCAAACCGACCGTGCACCTGATCTCGCCGGTCATCGACGCGGTCGACACCGACGATCGCGTGCTGGTGATCGCCGGCGGCGTGGACGGAATTTCCTGCTGGGGCGACATTCTCGCGAACGCGGCGACCGCGAAGCGCATTCGCGGCTCGGTGATCGACGGCCTGAGCCGCGACATCGACGGAAGCGAATCGATCGGCTATCCGGTGTACGGACGCGGCATCACGATGATCAGCGCGCGCAACCGCGTGATCCAGATCGATTCCGGCACACCGGTGCAGATGGCCGGTGTGACCGTCCATCAGGACGATTACGTGATCGCCGACCGATGCGGCACGGTATTCATACCGGCGCGGTGCATCGAGGACGTGCTCGATCTCGGCGAGCGTATCGCGAAGCGACAGGACGGGATGGTCGCCGCCGTGCGTGCCGGCCGCCCGGTCGCGGACGTGATGCACGACAAGGAATTCGAAGCCATCGCGGTGCGCTGACCGCTCATCCTTCTAGCGGAGTTTTGATATGACGAATCCCAACAAGGCTGCGGCGGAAGACCAGGAACTGGTCGCGCTGTTCGAAGGGCTTGATACGCCCGGCGTTTCCGATGCGATGGACAAGCTCGGGCTGCACGGACAGGCGCTCGGCGTCATGCCGTTGGCCAACTACACGAAGGTCGTCGTCGGTCCCGCCTTCACGGTCAAGTACGTGCCCGCGAGCGTGCCACCCGGCACCGTCGGCGACTTCATCGACGATGTCGCGCAAGGCGACGTGGTCGTGATCGACAACGACGGCCGGACCGACTGCACGGTATGGGGCGACATCATGACCCAGTACGCCGGGCTGCGCGGCATCGCGGGCACCGTGATCGACGGCGTGTGCCGCGACGTGAACAAGGCGCTGGGCGACAACTATCCGCTGTTCACGGCAGGGCGCTTCATGCGGACTGGCAAGGACCGTGTGCAGGTCGAGTCGGTGAATACGACGGTCGCAATCGGCACCGTGCGCGTGGCGGCGCGCGACATCGTCGTCGCGGATGCGAACGGCGCCGTGATCGTGCCCCGCGGTCGAGCGCGCGAAGTCGCACAGGTTGCTCGCCGGATCGAAGAAGTCGAATCGCATATCCGCGAACAGATCGCACAGGGCAAGACGCTTGGCGAAGCGCGAGCGGCGCTGGGCTATCACACACTGCAAAGCAAGGCCTGAAGGATGAACCCGACCCAGACTTATGAGCCGGCGCTGCTGGAGCAGGCGCGCAAACTCGGCACCTCCACGTTGTTCGAGGCCTCGGGCCTGTCCACCGGCGCCGTCGATCCGGCGATCCGCACGGTGTGGCCCGGCGCGTCGGTCGCCGGTCCTGCCTTTCCGCTCGAATGTTCGCCGGGCGACAACCTTTCGATTCATATCGCGATGGAGCTGGTGCCGCGCGGCAGCGTGCTCGTCATCTCGACGGGCGGCTTCGTCGCCGGTTACTGGGGCGAGGTGCTGACGGTCGCCGCCGAAGCGGCCGGCGTGGCCGGGCTGGTCATCGACGGTGGCGTGCGCGATATCGCGGCGCTGACCGCACGGCGCTTTCCGGTATTCACGCGCGGCATTTCCATGCGCGGCACGATCAAGGCGAGCGCGCCGTCGGTCGGGCAGCCGATCAGCTTCGCGGGAACGCCCGTAGCCGCCGGCGATCTGGTCGTGGCCGACGACGACGGCGTGCTGGTGATTCCGGTCGCGCATGTCGAGGCGACGCTGGCCCAGGGGCAGACGCGTGCCGACAAGGAATCGCAAATGATGGACGCATTGCGGGCAGGGAGCAGCACGCTCGAGCTGATGGGCCTGACGAACTGGAGGAACGCACAATGAGCGCACCGATCGATACGCTGAACCGCTTTCTCGCCGCGGCACGGCCGTCGGCGACCTACAAGGTGATAGATCGCGTGGCCGCCCGGCGCGCGAGCGGTGCCGTGGTGATTTCGCTGAGCGCCGGCGAGCCGGATTTCGACACGCCGGAACACGTGCGGGAAGCGGGCATCGCCGCGATCCGCGCGGGCCACACGCGCTACACGCAGGTGGCAGGGCTGCGTGCGCTGCGCGAGGCGATTGCCGAGAAGTTCCGGCGCGAGAACAGCCTCGACGTGGACTGGCGCGACACGCTCGTGTGCAGCGGCGGCAAGCAGGTGATCTTCAATGCGCTGGCCGCGACGCTGAACGAGGGCGACGAAGTCATCGTCCCGGCACCGTACTGGGTCAGCTATCCGGAGATCGTGCAGCTGTGCGGCGGTCGCTCCATCACTGTCGCATGCGGCGCGGAAAGCGGCTTCAAGCTCACACCGGACGCGCTGCTGGCGGCGATCACGCCGCGCACGCGATGGCTGATCCTGAACTCGCCGTCGAACCCGACCGGCGCGGTGTATAGCCGTGCGGAGCTGAAGGCGCTCGCCGAGGTGCTGCTCGCGCATCCGCACGTGCTGGTGCTGTCCGACGATATCTACGAGCACCTGATTTTCGATGGCATCGAATTCTTCACGATCGCCCAGGTCGAGCCGCGGCTGCGCGAACGCGTGCTGACGATGAACGGTGTGTCGAAGGCCTATGCGATGACGGGCTGGCGCATCGGTTTCGGTACCGGGCCGCGCTGGCTGATCGATGCGATGGAGAAGTTGCAAGGGCAGCAGACGTCCGGCGCGTCGACGATCTCGCAGCACGCGGCGCTGGCCGCGCTGACGGGGCCGCAGGATTTCATCGCGCATTCCCGCGTCGCGTTCCAGCGACGGCGTGATCTGGTCGTCGAACAACTGAACCAGGCGCCGGGTTTGCGCTGCGATGTACCGCTGGGCGCGTTCTATGCGTTCGCGTCGTGCGAGGGGGTGATCGGCAAGACGACCCGTGCGGGCGTGCAACTGGCGAGCGACGAGGATGTGGTGAATGCGTTGCTCGACGAAGCCGGCGTGGCCACCGTGCACGGGAGCGCTTTCGGGCTCGGCCCGTACATCCGGATCGCTTACGCGCTCGACGACAAGTCCTTGCTGCGTGCGTGCACCGCGATCCAGGATTTCTGCCGGACGCTGACGGCCTGAGCGTCGTTGCCCGGCGTCTGTCATTCCACCCCGGTCGACCCTGTCGCGCCGGGGCGGGCGCTACACCATCCTTACCCGGAATTCGATTAGATGAGTGATGAGTTTTCCCAGTCGCGGTTGTCCTTCGCCGTCGACAGCACCGACCTGGATGTGTCGGCCATTCATCGCGGCGGCGAGTACGCGCCCGTCGTGTTTCTCCACGGCTTCGGCTCGACCAAGGAGGATTACGCGGACATCGTGCGCCATCGCGAATTCGACGGCCGGCCTTTCGTTGCATACGATGCGCCGGGCTGCGGTGAAACGCATTGCGCGGATCTGTCGAAGATATCGATTCCGTTTCTCGTCGAGACGGCGCTGAACGTGATCGACCGCCTGGGCTTCGATCGATTCCATCTCGTCGGCCATTCGATGGGCGGGCTGACGTCGTTGATGCTCGCACATCGGTATCCGCGGCGCGTGCTGAGCTTCGTCGACATCGAGGGGAACATCGCGCCCGAGGATTGTTTCCTGAGCCGGCAGATCGTCGACCATCCGCGCGACAGCGCCGAGCGGTTCTTCGACGATTTCATCGACCGCACCCGTCGCGCGCCGGCCTACGCGAGCGCGCTGTACTCGGCGAGCCTGCGTCACAAGGTGCGGGCCGAAGCGGTCGGGGCGATCTTCCGCTCGATGGTCGACCTGTCCGACAACGGCGACCTGATGCGCAAATTCCTCGGCCTGCCGTTTCCCCGGATGTTCATGTACGGCGCGCAGAACGCGTCGCTGTCGTACCTGAGCGCGATCGAGGCGCACGGTGTCGTTCTGTCGGAAATACCGGATTGCGGGCATTTCCCGATGTACTCGAATCCGGTGCTGATGTGGAAGGCGATCGCGAAGTTCCATGCGCGCGTGCGCTGACGCGATGCATTTGGTGGCGGCGCATGTCGTGGTGGCGCTTACCGCACGCGTTCCGCGCGCATGATCCGGTGCGCCGCCGCCAGGCCGAGCACGAGCAGCACCGCGACATACGCGACGACCGCGCTCCACGCACCGTGTTGCCAGAACGAGCCGCCGATCGAGCCCAGCACGCTCGACCCGAGGTAATAGGCCAGCAGGTAGAGCGACGCGGCGTGCCCCTTCGCGGAACCGGCGAGATGCCCGACCCAGCCGCTCGCGACCGCATGGGCGACGAAGAAGCCGATCGTGATCAGCACGATCCCGACGATGATCGCGACGAGCGAATGCGACAGCGTCAGCGCGAGGCCGGCCGCGAACACGAGCATGCCGCTGACGAGGACGGGCGCGCGCCCGAGACGGTCGGCGAGCGCACCGGCGCTCGACGAAGACACCATCCCGAACAGATAGGCACCGAAGATCAGCCCGCAGGCGGTCGCGCTCAGATTGAACGGCGCGGCCGTCAGCCGGAACCCGGCGTAGTTGTAGACGGTCACGAACGCGCCCATCACGAGGAAGCCGATCGCGAACACGAACGGCAGCCGCGCGTGATGCAGCTGCGCGTTCCACAGCCGCAGATGGTGACGCAGCGTCAGGTCGGTGCGCTTCACGAAGCGTCGCGACTGCGGCAGCAGCATCACGAACGCGACCGCCGCGACGAGGTCGACCACGCCGATCGTCAGCATCGCGGTGCGCCACGAGAAATACTCTTCGAGCGCGCTCATCCCGATCCGCCCGATCATGCCGCCGAACGCGGTGCCGCCGACGTAGAGTCCCATCGCCAGGCCCAGCCCGTCGGCGGCGATTTCCTCGGCGAGATAGGCCATCGCCACCGCCGGAACGCCGCCGAGCGCGAACCCTTCGAGCGCGCGCCAGAGCAGCAGCAGGTTCCAGTTCGGCGAAATCGCGGCGAGCAGGTTGAACAGCGCGGCCAGCGTCATCGACGCGAACATCAGCCCGCGTCGTCCGACGCGTTCGGACAGCGCGCCGGCGCACAGGATGGAGACCGCCAGCAGCCCGGTCGACAGCGACAGGGACAGCGAGCTCGACGCCGCGCCGATGTTGAACTCGCGTGCGAACGCGGGCAGCAGCGGCTGCACGCAGTACAGCAGCGAGAAGGTGGAAAAGCCGGCGAGGAACAGCGCGAGCGCGATGCGCTTGTAGGCTGCCGAGCGCGGCGACACGCCGGCAGGCAGCGCATCCGGCGCGGCGTTCGCGGCGCGATTCGTGGTGGGTGACATTGCGGGAGTGGACATGACAGGTGCCCGATGAGTCAGGGAATGCCCGAATTCTTGCGCACGCTCATGTATATGTCCAATATATGAAATGAACCGTAGCGATACGTTTTGCGACTGGCTTGAAAGCCGCTTCCGTCAACCCCGGAATCACATCAGCGCATGGAACTTCGGCATCTCCGATACTTTCTGGCCGTGGCGGCCACATCCAACTTCACGAAGGCCGCGGAAACGCTCGGCATGGGTCAGCCGCCGCTGAGCCAGCAGATCAAGGCGCTCGAGAACGAACTCGGCGTGGCGTTGTTCAAGCGGACCGCACGCGGCGCCGAACTGACCGTGGCGGGAGAGGTGTTCGCGGAAGAGGCACGGCGCGTGCTCGACGACGCGGAGCGCGCGGCGCGGGCGGCAAGACGCGCGGCGCGCGGGGAGATCGGGCAATTGCGGGTCGGGTTCACCGGGACGGCGGCCTTCAATTCGAAAGTGGCGGACCTGATTCGCCGCTTTCGCGAAGCGTTTCCCGATACGGATCTGACGTTGCAGGAGGCGACCTCCGGCGTGCTGCTCGACGCGCTGGCGGCCGGGCGGCTCGACGTCGCGATCGTGCGTCCGGAGCGCCGCATCGCGGACACGCTGCTGGCAGCGGACTGGGACGAGGAGCCGATGTTCGTCGCGATGCCGGTCGCGCATCGGCTCGCGCAGCGGCGTCGGATCGATCTGGCGGAGCTGGCCGACGAGGCGTTCGTGCAGGTGCCGCGCGAAGCGGGCAGCGCGCTGTTCGACGACATCGTCGCCGCATGCAATGCCGCCGGCTTCCAGCCGCGCATGGCGCAGCCCGCGCCGCAAATCGCTTCGGCGGTGACGCTCGTCGCGGCCGGGCTCGGCGTGTCGATCGTGCCGAAGGCGATCACGCAGGTGCAGGTCGCGGGCGTCGTGTATCGGCAGGTCGCGAGCAACGGGCTGCGCGCGAGGCTCGCGATTGCGTCGCGGCGCGACGATCCGTCGGCGGTGGTGCGCAATTTTCTGGCGCTGGCCTGGTAGCGCGCGACGCATTGCGTCGCGCCTCGCCGCCGCGTCGGGGGAATGTTCGGATTGACGAACCGCGAACTTTGTCCGGAACGAACGCTGTCGCGGTTCCGCCGCTGCCCGACCACCCGGCATGCGGGTTTCGATTCGTATGTTCCGGAGGTGGCGTGGACTATAAATGGAGGGGTGTACCGGTGCTTGTCGGGCGTCCGCGCGTCTCGCGCGGGTCGGCGCCGCGACTGCCCGGGGGAGGTGCACCGTGGTTCGCCAGACGCTTGCTCGCGCCGTGCTTCGCACCGCGTTGATCGGGGGCGTATTCGCCCTGGTTTTGGCGTCGCCGCCGGCCGCTGCCGGGACCGTCGCGCCGCCCGCCACGCCACCGGTGATGAAGAACAGGCCCGCCGCGCGGTCTTACTCGATGCCGGTCGACTTCTCGGCGATCGTCGACCGCTACGGCCCCGCGATCGTGACCATCATGACCGCGGCGACCGACCAGCAGGCCGGCGGGCCGTCCTTCGTGTACCTCGATCCCGACGATCCGCTTGCCGCGTTCTTCCGCCGCGGCGCGCCGCTGCCGCCCGCGCAAGGCGCGCAGGCGCCTGCGCCTGACACGTCGCCGCGCGCGATCGCGGGCATCGGCTCGGGCTTCATCGTCGGCGCCGACGGGGTGATCCTGACTTCCGCGCATGTCGTCGCCGATGCGACCGACGTGACGGTGCGACTGGCCGATCGTCGAGAGTTGAAGGCGACGGTGGTGACCGTCGATCCGCAGAGCGACGTCGCCGTGCTGCACATCGACGCGACAAAGCTGCCGGTCGTGCATATCGGCGATTCGTCGCGGGTGCGTGCCGGCGAACCGGTGATGACGATCGGCGCGCCGGACGGCTCGGGCAACACGGTCACGGCCGGCATCGTCAGCGCGACGTCGCATGCGCTGCCGGACGGCAGCGCGTTTCCGTTCTTCCAGACCGATATCGCGGTGAACCCCGACAACTCGGGCGGCCCCGTGTTCAATCGCGCGGGCGACGTGATCGGCATCGCGGTGCAGGTCTATACGGACGCCGACCGCTATGCGAGCACGACGTTCGCGATTCCGATCGCGCTCGCCATCAAGGTGCGTGCGCAGGTGCAGGCGCAGATGCGGGCCAATGCGCAGGCGGCGCAGCGCGCGTCGTCCGGCAATGCGCTGGGCGTCGACGTGCAGGATGTCGGCGTCGGGCTGGCCGCGGCGTTCGGCCTGCCGCGTCCGGCGGGCGCGCTCGTCAACGGCGTCGATGCCGGTTCGCCCGCCGCCGCGGCCGGCGTGAAGCCCGGCGACGTGATCGTGAAGTTCGGCGGCAAGCCGATCGGACGGTCGGCCGAGCTGAACGACCTGGCCGCCGCGTTGCCGCCCGGCGGAAAGGCGCCGCTGCGGCTGATCCGCAACCGCACGCCGATGATGCTGACTGTCACGGGAGCGGGAGCGGGGGCCGGGGTGGCGGCCGGCGACGCGATCGACAACGCGGCCGCGACCGGCAGCAGTGCGGGCAGCGCGGGCACGGTCGGCGCGGCTGGTGCCGCCGGCGTGGCGATGGCCGCCGCACGGTCGGCTGACAACGGTGATCGGCTCGGGCTGACGATGCATCCGCTGAGCGACGCCGAACGGCGCTCGACCGGGCTCGCGGTCGGGATGATGGTGGATGCGGTGCACGGGCCGGCCGCGAATGCGGGCATCCGGCCCGGCGACGTCGTGCTCGAACTCAACGACACGCTGCTCGAAACGCCGGACGACGTGCAGGCGCTCGAAGCGAAAGGCGGCGTGATCGCCGTGCTGATTCAGCGCGAGAACGCACGCAAGTTCGTGTCGGTGCGGGCGCGGTAGGGTGTCGACGGGGGCGCGGGGAAGAGCGGCGGCGCTCCGTCGATTCGTCATGTGGACGACGCAGCGCATCCGACGGCTTGACCGGAAACGGCGAACAGGTTGCGACGCGCTTCATGGGCGCCCCTGATCGCGACGACGCGCAACTCGTGGCACCGGAATCGAGCGCACGTCGGCGGATGTACGTTGCACTCACGCAATGCCAGCGGTCGCATCGTTACGCATGCGATATTCAGTCGGCGTTGTCGACAGGTATTTCCGGAACAGCCTCGCCAGTTGGGCGCCACTGTTGATGCCACAGCGACGCGCGACCTTGTCGACCGGCAAGCTCGATTCCACCAGCATCCTGCAGCTCATGTTCAAGCGCGCGCGTTGCAGGTAGTCGGATGGCGTCATGCCGATCTCGCTCTTGAACCTCCTCAGGAAGTTGCGCTCGCTCATGGCCGCAACTTGCGCCGCAGCATCGATCGAGACGGGCCGGTCGACGTTCGCCTCCAGCCAGCGCGCCGATGCCGTGATCTGCTCGCTCACACGTGGCGCCTTGCTCGCCGCAACGAACGCATCCGACGGTGCAGGCGCCGGCATTACCAGAGACCCGGACACACGCCGCGCGAGTTCGCCGCCCAGGTCGTATTCGACCATGCGCAACGCAATGCGAATGGCGTCAGGCTCGCCGCCCGGCGACCTGGCGGCATGCGTGTCGGGCGTGTCGTTGGCGGCACGAAATGCGCTCGGGAGACCTGCTGCATCGAGAAGAAGCTTTCCGTCAGCGATCGGATGAACGGTTTCGCATAGCGGATGCTGGCGGCGTAGCCAATTAATCAGCCGCTTGTCGCGACAGGCCGGAGGAGCAGCCGCTCCGCCTGCGACGAACATGATCTGCTTGCCTTCCACGCGCCGCCGCGAATCGATGCTTTCCGTCCAGACGAAGACCGATGAAGAGGCGGCAATTCTGCCGCCAGCAGCGGACACCAGCGATACGTCATAGCGCGCCTCGCCGGACGGACGAGCTGTGGTCAGCGCACTTGCCTGATGAAAAATCTCGATGATCGCCGCGACGTCGTGCAGTGCAAATCCGTTGGACAGCACAATGTCGACTCGGGTCGGCGCCCCTGCGGCGGGCATCCGCGAGCGAGACATGGTGGAGTGCTCAGATTCCATCGGTGATTCCCCAAGGATGTTGTTGACCGGCAGCGGCCCGCTTCGGGCTCTGCAACTCGAAGCCGTTGACGCATGCCTTACAGGCGGCCTTCGGCAACCATCGCGTGGCCGGATTCGACAGCCTGTGGTCGCCTGAAACAGGCAAGTACCCGCGGACATGCGGCGCCGAGAATTCTAGGAAGGGCGGTCGGGTCGGCTTGACACTCCGTCTCAAAAAAAACGGAACTTCTATCGGATGCGCAGGGCCCGGTCGAATTGCCGGAAGCATGAGCGATCGGGGCCCGCCTTCGCGCAGGTGGTGAAATCGCGATTCGCAAACGATTGCGTGATGCTGAAGAAGCGGGAGGAGGGGCGCCGTGTGCTACGGGAAAGCACGTACTGGTATGCTTCGCATGCTGCACTAGCGCGTTCCGGGCGAGCTCTTGGATCGATATGGCGTTCAGGAGTGCTGGGCAGATCAAAGCCGGACGAAAATCAGCGAAGAGCGCCGCATTGAACGACGACCTACTACACACAGCGATACCGCCAGGCCGCCTGTTGTTGCCGCCGGAGCGGCCGGTGCTCGCGCCCGGCATCGTGCACAGCAGTTTCAGCGTTCAAGGCGACGCCCGTCGAAGCTTGCTGGCCTGGCAAGAGCGCATGAGTCCCGTCTACGACATATTGCCTTCGTCGAAGCAAGCCGAGGATACGTTCGATGCATCGATGTCTCGTTACACGATCGACAATCTGAGCATCTTCGACTTTCGCACGGGGCCGAACCTGGCCGTGCGATCGTTGGGTCGGGTTTCGACCGAGAGCGTGCGGGACGTCTCGTTCAGCATATACCTTGAAGGGGCGCCGGGGCAGTTCCTGGGCGGCAAGCCACGGTCCGACGCGCCGCACGTGCCGCACGTGCCAAGTATCCTCGCCCTGGACATGGATCAGCCGTGCACGGTCCGGAGTTTTCATGGCCGGATACTTCTCCTGTTTGTGCCACGCGCACTGGTGGAAAAGTCATTCCCCGATGCGGCCTCGCTGCATGGCCGCTGGATTCACGCTACCGATCCTCTGACGCGCATGCTGATCGAGCATGTGGTGGCGCTCAATAAGACCATCGTCGGACTGAGCAAGGATGAAGCGCATCGGTCCTTGCTCACGGCGGTAGAGTTGATCGTTGCAGCCTTCTGCCGCCGGGCGGGTCTTGCCGGCAATGCCCGCGCGGCGGTCCGCGCTGCTGTATACGGGCAAGTGCGGCGGCACGTCGAGGCAAATCTGCATGATCCAAATTTGTCGCCCGACAGCGTGTTGGCGTCGCTTAATCTCTCACGCGCCAGCGTGTACCGCATATTCGAGCATGAAGGGGGCCTCGCCGCTTATATCCGCAACCGCAGGCTGCGAATGGCGGCCGATGAACTGGTGCGCTTTCCCCATGTGGAGGTACAGGACGTTGCCTCGGGGTTGGGCTTCAATGATGCATCAAGCTTTACTCGTGCATTCCGTCGCGCCTTCGACATCTCGCCACGAGAATTGCACGAGTACGCACCGTTGTTCCAGCATGGAGATACAAAACGGGAGCGCTTCACGAAGAGGCAGGGTTGAACGGATTGGCTCGTCGACTGTGACGAACCTGGGCGGGAGCATGTGTTTCGATAGCCGCTCGAAAGCGGCGCCCCTGACCTGCACTCAGGGTGTCCAGAACCTGGTGAATTCTCGACCCGACGGATGGGCGCCGCGGCGACATGCTACGATCAACGCGATCCGACTTTCATCCGGACGCACCATGACGACAATGTATGAATTGCTCGGTGTGTGCGAGAACGCCACCGACGAGGAAATCAAGCGCGGCTACCGAAAAGCAGCGATGAAAGCGCATCCCGACCGCAATGTCGGGTGCGAAGCGGACGCGCATGCGCGATTTCAGGAGATCAAGGAGGCGTACGCGATTCTCTCGGACCCGAAGCTGCGCCGCGTCTATGACACCGTTTACGCAGAGGAAATGCTCCGTCACGCACGGCTTCGCGAAGAAGAGGAGCGCCTGAAGGCGGAGCGCGAAGCGGAATATGCGCGGTTCGTGGCATTGGCGATGCGCTTCGCCGAGCAAGGGCACAACCGCGACGTCGTGTTCGGTGTTCTGCTCGGCCGTGATTGCGAGGTTCAACTCGCCGAGCGCATTGCCGGCAGCGTGGTCGAGCTGCATGCGTCGCGCCAGCCGGGCGCATCGCGGGACGGGCAGCGTGATCAGCAGATGCCGCAATGCGACGAGAGGGCGACACAAGAGGCATCGGAGCAGGCGCCAAAGAGCGACGCGCGAAGGAGTGACGAACACGCGCATACGGACTTTTTCAGCGCTCTGTGGCACGGCGTGTTCGGGCTGCGCCAGTGAGTCCTGGTGGGGGACCGGTTTTGCGAAGGCGGAACTCGACCGCGATCGGTGCCGTCTTCAGGGATGTTCTTCGATCGACTGCTTTATGAATTGACGGCTAGTTGGGCAGGATTCGGCTGCGGATTCAACCCGTCGATGCAACGAATTGATGAAATTGCTCGATCGGTGTATCGAAGTCTAGTGTCTTTCGGGGACGTTCATTGAGCTGCGTGGCTACAGGGTTGAGCTTTCGCAGACGCTTCGCGACTGCGTAGCCAACCAAACCGATTGATTGACAAGCGTTCATAACCGCCGCGAGTTTCGGTCAGTCGTTGGGCCATGGGTGCCCGGATCGTAGACGATCAATGCTCTGCCGATCAACGATGCATGATCAACTGACGCGGCGTCTGGATTGATTCGAACATGGGATGTCGGAGATGTATAGAAAATTGGTACGCGTGCTTGCCATAGGCCTGATTGTGACGCAGGATTGTTTTGCGCTGACGGTTGACGAACTGATGCGCGGTCTGGATCAAGCACTTGGCGACAAAGCATCTTCTACTACCCAACTCGCCGCCTACGTCACCGGCTACGTTCATGGAAGCGCAGAGTACGGGCGGACACTGGGGCTCGTCTGTGACGAATCTGGGCTGCGTTCAACGAACGACGAGCTGCGAGCGGTCCGAGTCTATGTGGGCGCTAATCCAGACCAATGGCGTGACGGTGCACAAATATTGATTAATCGCGCGCTCATGTCACCCCGGTGTCACCATTGATCGGTGCCTGCCGCACCTGACGGGCATTGGCTGAGGCTGTGTAAAAACGCGTTCGATCACCGAGACTGAATCAACCCGTTCCGATGAGAGGCGACGATGGGGCGATTTGTCGTTGCCATCGACAGCAGCGAGTTCAAGGCGGTCAACATCCGCGATCAGAACTTTACGCCCAACAAGATCGAGAGGCGTCAGGAACAGATCAAGCAAAGCATTCAGCGTTACCTGGATGCACTTGAGACGGCCCGGCTGCACCGCGACACGCAACGCTGATCCTGCTGTGCGCGTTCTCGGTGCTGCCGTTGAGCCCGTTCCTGCCGTCGCTGCCTGCGATCGCGCGCGACCTGCACGCCGACAATGCGCTCGTCGCGCTGTCGCTCGGCGGCTACGCGGCTGTTGCCGCGTAGCTCGAGTTCGTGATGGGGCCGCTGTCGGACCGGTTCGGGCGGCGGCCGATCATGCTGACGAGCCTCGGCATCTTCACGCTCGGGGTCGCTGGGCTGCGCGATGGCGACCAGTCCACGACGATCGCGCTGGCGGCCGCGGTGTGCGTACGAATCTTCGACGCCCGCGAACGGCGCGCGTGATCGACGCGACAGGATCGGCATGCCGATCCGGCGCGATGCGATCGCTGCCCGGATCGGCAAGGAGCGACCCGACGCGACAGCCGTCGGACCGACTGCGCGTCGCATGCGCCCGCGCGATGCCTTACGGCTTCGCCCCCATCACGAACTCGAACGTCGCGACGCCGTCGACACCACCCGTCACGCGGTCGCCCGGCTGCAGCGCGCCGACGCCGGCCGGCGTGCCGGTGAAGATCAGGTCGCCGGCCTTCAGCTCGACCGAGCGCGACACGTACGCGATCACGTCCGGCACGGCCCAGATCATGTCGGCGAGATCGCCTTGCTGGCGCGTTTCGCCATTGACCGCGAGCCAGATCCGGCCGCTTGCCGGATGGCCGGTCGCGGTCGCCGCGCGCAGCGCGGTCACGGGGCCCGACGCGTCGAAGCCCTTCGCCCAGTCCCACGGCCGGCTCAGCTTCTTCGCTTCGGCCTGCAGGTCGCGGCGCGTGAGGTCGACGCCGACGCCGTAGCCCCACACGTGCGACAGCGCATCGGCCGGGTCGATCGACCGGCCGTCCTTGCCGATCGCGACGACCAGCTCGATTTCATGATGGAGGTCGCCGGTCAGCGGCGGATACGGGACGGTGCCAGCGGCCGGGACGATCGCGTCGGCCGGCTTCGTGAAGAAGAACGGCGGCTCACGGTCGGGATCGGCGCCCATTTCGCGTGCGTGGTCGGCGTAGTTGCGGCCGACGCAGAACACGCGGCGCACCGGAAAGCGTGCGGACGACTGTTCGACTTCGACGGAAGGACGCTCGGAAGCGTCGATGACGTATGCGGACATCGGATGACCTCGTTCGATGAATAGACGGATGCCGTTGCCCGCGCAATGCGCCGCGGGCCGGCATGCATGGAACGATACCCGACGCATGCGCGCCGGGATGCGACGCAACTGCGCTTTAACCGGACAAATCTACGCGTCGCCGGCCGTCGGCGCTGCGTCGGCGTCCGGCAGCGCGGCGTTGGCATCCCGGTACGCCTTCGGCGACACGCCGACCCGCGCGCGGAAGCGCCGCGCGAAATACCCTTCGTCGCGGAAGCCGACCGAGCGCGCGATGTCGGCGATGCGCCGGCTCGTATGCGCGAGCAGCGACTGCGCGAGCGCGATCCGGCGCTCGGTCACGAGATCGGTGAAGGTGCTGCCAGTTTCCTTGCGCACCAGGTGCGCGAGGTAGTTCGGCGACAGGAACGCGGCCTCGGCGGTGGCCGCGAGCGTCAGGTCCTCGCGGGTCAGGTTCGCGCGCACGTGGCGCAGCACGCGCGCGAGGGCGTCGCGCCGGCCCGCGCGCTGGGCGCCGCGCTGCGCGAGCTTGTCGAGCGCGCCCGCGTACTGCGTGCAGACGAGGCCGATCAGCTGCAGCAGGTAGCCGCGCAGCAACGTGGTCGAGCCGAAGGTGCGTACGCGGTCGGCATCGAGCATGCACAGCGCGAGGCGCCGCGCCTCGTCGAACGCGTCGCCGGTCAGGATGAAGTCGAGATGTTCCTGGAAGCGGAACGGCGTCAGCTCCGGAAAGCGCTGCGCGGGGACATCCTCGAGATCGAGCGGATCGACGTCGAGATCGGCGCGCAGGAACGCCTGGCTGAAGTTGATGACGATGAAGTGCGCGCCTTCCGGATGCGGAATCAGGTGCTCGCGGTGCGGCAGCACGAACGCGAGCGCGCCGCGCGGAAACGGCCGCGTGACGCCGCCGATCCGCTGCTCGGTATCGCCGCCGAGGTTGAACTGGATCTGGAAATACGCGTGCCGGTGCGGCTCGGTGATCGCCTGGCGCGACGCCTGGTCGCGGATGTAGAAATCGAGCCGGTCGCTGCGTTCGGGCATCCCGTACAGGCGCGGCGGGGCGGTGGAGGGCATGAAGGATTCTGCTGTTCGTGACGCGGTTGAGCCGCGATGGTACAGCGAACCGAGCGCGGCCGGAATCCGCAGGCCGATCCGCGCAGGCCGGACGGGCGGGGACACGCTCCACCCGGCCCGGTGACCCGCGATCAGGCGGCCGAACAAAGTCGATGTCGTTCCGGTTCGTCGCGACAGGGAGCAGGGGCGCGGCCGGTTTCCGTCAGCCGGCGATCAGCGGCGCGACGCGGCGGCGCAGTTCCGGCACGACCTCGGCATCGAACCACGGATGGTGCTTGAACCATGCCTGGTTGCGCGGCGACGGATGCGGCAGCGGCAGCACGTCGGGGCCGTAGTCGCGCCACGCGTGCACGGTGTCGGTCAGCGTCGCCTTGCGCGTGTCGCGCAAGAAATGCCGCTGCGCGTACTGGCCGATCAGCAGCGTCAGCCGGATCGACGGCAATTCGGCGAGCAGCCGGTCGATCCACAGTGGCGCACATTCAGGACGCGGCGGGTTGTCGCCGCTCGCGCCGCGGCCGGGGTAGCAGAATCCCATCGGCACGATCGCGAAGCGGGTCTCGTCGTAGAACGTGTCGGCGTCGACACCGAGCCAGTCGCGCAGCCGCTTGCCGCTCGCATCGTCCCACGGGATGCCGCTCGCATGGACGCGTGCGCCGGGCGCCTGCCCGACGATCAGGATGCGGGCGTCGCGATGGGCGCGCACGACGGGGCGCGGGCCGAGCGGCAGGTCGGCTTCGCAGGCGCGGCACGCGCGAATTTCGGTGAGCAGCACGTCGAGCGGCGTGCGCGTTCGTTTCGGCATCGATTCTGGACGGGGACGGAGTGGCGGCGCGGATGCAAACGCGTCCATGCGGCGCGGCGAGCCGGAGCGGACCGGCGCATCGCGTCAGGCATTCCGCGGGGCGCGGCATGGTGCTGCGCGGCGGCCCCGGCATCCGTGCCGGGATCACCTGTCCGCCGCACCGCCTTCGGCGACCGCAGCATCATACAACGCAGTCTGCGCGATCGCCGCGGCGATCGCCACGTCGTCGTGCGTGCCCTCGAGCATGCCCCAGCGGCGGTATTGCAACAGGAACCACCGGCCTTCCTGCGGATCCGGCCGGTTCACGGCGCCGCCGTCGTGGAAGCGGATCGGCAGCGGCGGCTGGGCGAACGGCCCGGGGCCGTAGTCGCCGAGCAGGCGCGGTGCGATCAGCCGGGCCGGCACGCCGAGCGCATCGGGCGACGCGAGCCAGCCGGCCGCGTCGCGACGGTGCGCGGCGCTGTCGAGCCACGCGCACGCATCGACGAGCGTGCGGATCAGCGCGCGCGCGGTGGCCGGATACAGCGCGACGAAATCGCGCCGGGCCGCGAGCACCTTCTCCGGATGATCGGGCCAGATCTCGCTGGTGACGGCGACGGTCCGGCCGGCGCCGCACGCTTCGGCCACCGCGTGCCACGGCTCGCCCGCGCAGAAGCCGTCGAGTTCGCCGCTCGCGAGCGCCGCGACCATCTCGGGCGGCGGAATCACGACGCTGCGCACGTCGCGCAGCGGATCGATGCCGTGCGACGCGAGCCAGTGGTTCAGCCACATCGCATGTGTGCCGGTCGGGAAGGTCTGCGCGAGCAGCGGCTTGCGGCCGAGCGTCGCGAGCGCCGCGCGGACGTCGCCGCTTGCGCGGTAGGCGTCGGCGAGGCCGCGGGCGAACGTGATCGCCTGGCCGTTGCGGTTCAGCACCATCAGCGCGGCCATGTCGGCCTGCGGGCCGCCGATGCCGAGCTGCAGCCCGCACACGAGCCCGTACAGCGCGTGCGCGGCGTCGAGTTCGCCGCTCAGCAGCTTGTCGCGCACGGCGGCCCAGGACGGCTGGCGGCTCAGTTCCAGCGTCAGGCCGTGGCGCGCGCCGAGATTCAGCTGCTGCGCGACGATCAGCGGGGCCGCGTCGCTCAGCGCGACGAACCCGAGACGAAGATGCGCGCGTTCCGGCGCGGCGGGAGGCGAAGGGTTCATGGCATTCATGACGGTTGGGTCGCATCGAGCAGTTGCCGCGCGACGTCGACGATGCGCAGGCCCTGGTCCATCGCGCGCTTGCGCAGCAACGCATACGCATCGTGCTCGGACAGCCTGCGCTGATCCATCAGCAGGCGCTTCGCGCGATCGATCAGCTTGCGTTCGGCGAGCTCGCGCTCGACGTCGGCGAGCCGGCGGCGCAGCGCATCGTCGTGCGAGAAGCGCGCAAGCGCGACTTCGAGGATCGGTGCGAGGCGCTCGGCCGACAGGCCCTCGACGAGATACGCGCTGACGCCGGCGCCGACCGCCGCGTGAATCAGCGCCTGGTCGGCGTCGTGGCTGAACATCAGCACGGGGCGCGGCGCAGTCGCGTGCATCACGGCCAGTTGCTCGAGCGTGTCGCGCGACGGCGAATCGGTATCGATGATCACGACGTCGGGGCGCTGCTCCTCGACGGCCGCGGGCAGGCGCGCGGGCGTCGCGACGTCGTTGAGCATCTCGTAGCCGAGGCGCGCGAGCGCGTCGCCGAGTTCGCCGATCGGCTTGTCGGTGTCGGTGACGAGCAGCACGCGCAGGCGTGCGGGCGGGGCGGACGAACTCATGACGCGAACGGGGACGGACCGGCTTCGGTACAAGGGTTGAGCGGGGGTTGCGGGGTGCGGGCGGAAGTCGATGTACCCGGAACCTCGCGCATGCATCCCCGGCAGCCGGCGTGAACGCGGCCGCGGTGAGCGGAACGGGCGTGCGGACGGTGCCGCGTGACGTGACCCATGCTACGCCGCCCGCGACAGGAGTGCCTCGCCGGCGACGTCGGTGCACTGCACGGCGGTTTCGCCGATCGCCGCGCCGACCAGCATCACGGCCGGGCTGCCGAGCCCGGCTGCCGCGACGCCGCGCGCGAGGCCGCCGAGCGTGCCGGTCCAGCGGCGCTCATGCGGCGTGCCGGCCCACTGCACGGCGGCGGCCGGCGTCGACGCGGGCAAGGTGGCGAGCAGGCCCGCCGCGATGCTGTCGACGCGGCTCATGCCCATGTAGATCGCGAGCGTGGTGCCGGTCGCCGCGAGCGCCGCCCAGTCGGGTTCGCCGTGGTCCTGGCGATGTGCGGTGACGAACGTGACGCCCTGGCAGTGCTCGCGGTGCGTGAGCGAGATGCCGAGGCTCGCGGCGGCCGCGAAGCCCGACGAGATGCCGTTGACGATGTCGACGGGAATCGCGGCGGCGCGCAGCGTCGCGAGTTCCTCGCCGGCGCGGCCGAACAGCAGCGCGTCGCCGCCCTTGACGCGCACGACGTGCGCGCCGCGCAGCGCGTAGCGGCGCATCAGTTTCTCGATGAACGCCTGCGGCGTGGAGCGGCAACCGCCGCGCTTGCCGACGCGGATCACGCGCGCGTGCGGCGCGAGTTCGACGATGCCGGGCGCGACGAGATCGTCGAGCAGCAGCACGTCGGCGGCCGCCAGTGCCTTCACGGCCTTCAGTGTGAGGAGATCGGGATCGCCGGGGCCGGCGCCCAGCAGCGTGACTTTTCCAGTCGTCATGTCGTGTTCCAGTGCCGCGTGCGTGCGGCGATCGATAACGCATGGTTGCTTGCGGCGGCGGCGGGCGGTCGACGCGATCGCGACATCCGGCCGTGCCGGGCACGGGGGGACGTCGTTGTCCTGATCTGTTGCGCCCGCCTGCGACGGCGGGCCCGACTTGCGGGGACTGCCCACCGGCGCCGTTGCCGGTGTGGTCCGGATTCAGCAATATCCGGGCCAACCTGATCGAACCGGGCGGCGAGCGCGGCTACAGACGTGGCGACAAGTGCGGCAATAAGCGCGGCGATACACACGGCGCGACCGCCACGACGGACGCCGGCCCGCATGCGGCCGCGGGGCCGCGGCGCACGCGATGCCGCATCGGCGTGCATCGCGGCCCCATCCACGCGCACCGCGATGTCGCACGGCGACAGTGCTGCAGCGCACCGTATCTGTGCCTCGCTGCATCCCGACGCATCATGCGCGGCGTCGTGCAGCGATGCGTGCAACGGCCGGCGAGCCTTGTGCGGCGGGGCTGCAGGTGCGATTCGGGCCGACATGGCACGGCGTTTGCGTAAGCTGGCTCGGGCGGATCAACGACGATTCGTCCGCAGTACCGATTACCGACGCGCCCGGCAACGGGCTTCATGGGCAACGGCGTCCTACACATCGGGTCTCGACGAGACCGGGTGTGCAGGACGCCGTTTTTCGTTTGGCGGATGACATGACCGACAAAGCTACCCGTATCGATCTCTTCAGCTTCCGCACCGCGCCGATGCGCGCGTTCCACATGACGTGGATGGCGTTCTTCGTATGCTTCTTCGCGTGGTTCGCATGCGCGCCGCTGATGCCGCTGATTGCGCGCGAGTTCCACCTCACCGCGGCACAGGTCGCAAACATCAACATCGCCGCGGTGGCCGCGACGATCGCCGTGCGGCTGCTGGTCGGCCCGATGTGCGACCGCTTCGGCCCGCGCCGCATCTATGTCGGGCTGCTCGCGCTCGGCGCGATTCCGGTGTTCGCGGTGTCGTTCTCGCACGACTATGTGACGTTCCTGATCTGCCGGCTCGGCATCGGCGCGATCGGCGCGGGCTTCGTGATCACGCAGTACCACACGTCGGTGATGTTCGCGCCGAACGTGGTCGGCACCGCGAACGCGACCACCGCCGGTTGGGGCAACGCGGGCGCGGGCGCGACGCAGGCGATGATGCCGCTGCTCGTCGCGGCCGGCCTGATGCTCGGCTTCGGCGACGACACGTCGTGGCGCATCGCGCTCGTCGTGCCGGGCGTCGCGATGCTCGCGATGGCCTGGGCGTACTGGCGCTTCACGCAGGACTGCCCGCAAGGCGACTTCGTCGCGCTGCGCAAGCAGGGCGTGACGGTCGACAGCGGCAAGAAGGGCGGCTGGGCGAGCTTCTTCGCCGCGTGCGGCAACTATCGCGTGTGGATGCTGTTCGTCACGTACGGCGCGTGCTTCGGCGTCGAGGTGTTCATCCACAACATCGCCGCGCTGTACTACGTCGATCACTTCAATTTATCGCTGAAGGACGCCGGCTTCGCGGTCGGGATGTTCGGGCTGCTCGCGCTGTTCGCCCGCGCGCTCGGCGGCTGGCTGTCGGACAAGATCGCCGCGCGCCGCAGCCTCGACGTGCGCGCGACGCTGCTGTGCGCGCTGATCGTCGGCGAAGGGCTCGGGCTGGTCTGGTTCTCGCATGCGCAGGGCATCGGCATGGCGCTCGTCGCGATGCTGACCTTCGGCCTCTTCACGCACATGGCCTGCGGCGCGACCTATGCGCTGGTGCCGTTCATCGACCGCAAGGCGCTCGGCGGCGTCGCCGGGATCGTCGGCGCGGGCGGCAACGTCGGCGCGGTGGCCGCGGCGTTCCTGCTGAAGGGCGTCGGCGACGTGCAGCACACGCTGAGCCTGCTCGGGCTCGCCGTCACCGCGACCGCGCTGTGCGCGATGGCCGTGCGCTTCAGCGAGGAACACAAGGCACGCGAGGCCGAGCTGCGCGACCGCGCGCTCGCCGCCGCCGGCGCCGCGAACTGATCGACCGAAGGAAACGTCATCATGAAACTCATCGTCATCGGCCACGGGATGGTCGGCCACAAGCTCCTCGAATGCGTCGCCGCGCAAGCCGGCGCGGCGGGCGCGCTGCAGGTCACGGTGCTCGGCGAGGAACCGCGTCCGGCGTACGACCGCGTGCACCTGTCGGAATTCTTCGCGGGCAAGTCGGCCGACGACCTGTCGCTCGTCGAGCCCGGTTTCTTCGAACGGCATCCGCAGTTCGACCTGCGCCTGAACGCGTGCGTCGCGTCGATCGATCGCGACGCGCACACGGTCACGCTCGCGTCCGGCGAAACGCTCGCATACGAGAAGCTGGTGCTCGCGACGGGCTCGCGTCCGTTCGTGCCGCCGGTGCCGGGGCGCGATCGCGCGGGCTGCTTCGTGTACCGGACGATCGAGGATCTCGAAGCGATGCAGGCGTGCGGCACGCACGCGAAGCGCGGCGTGGTGATCGGCGGCGGGCTGCTCGGCCTCGAATGCGCGAAGGCGCTGCGCGACATGGGGCTCGACACGCACGTCGTCGAATTCGCGCCGCGGCTGATGGCGGTGCAGGTCGACGACGGCGGCGGCCGGATGCTGCGCGCGAAGATCGAGGCGCTCGGCGTGACCGTGCATACGGGCAAGAACACGCTCGAAATCGTCGACGGCGAGGAAGGCACGCACCGGATGGCGTTCGCCGACGGTTCGCATCTCGATGCCGACATGATCGTGTTCTCGGCCGGCATCCGCGCACGCGACGAACTGGCGCGAGCGTGCGGCCTCGAAATCGGCCCGCGCGGCGGCGTCGCGATCGACGACGCGTGCCGCACGAGCGACGCCGACATCTACGCGATCGGCGAATGCGCGGCCTGGAACGGGATGGTGTACGGGCTCGTCGCACCGGGCTACGACATGGCGCGCGTGGTCGCGAAGCAGCTCGGCGGCGCCCCGGAAGAAGCGGTCGACGCCGTGTTCGCCGGTGCCGACATGAGCACCAAGCTGAAGCTGATGGGCGTCGACGTCGCGAGCATCGGCGACGCGCACGGCGCGACGGCCGGCAGCCGCACCTACCAGTACGCGGACGAGCGCCGCCAGGTCTACAAGAAGCTGGTGGTGTCGGACTGCGGCAAGTTCCTGCACGGCGCGGTGATGGTCGGCGACGCGGCCGAATACGGCACGCTGCTGCAAATGATGCTGAACCGCATCGAGCTGCCCGAGTCGCCGGAATTCCTGATCCTGCCGTCGTCGGACGGCGCGGCGAAGCCCGCGATCGGCGTCGACGCATTGCCGGACGGCGCACAGATCTGCTCGTGCAACAACGTGTCGAAGTCGCAGATCTGCGCGGCGGTGGCCGACGGCGCGACGAGCCTGGGCGCACTGAAGTCGTGCACGGGCGCGGGCACGTCGTGCGGCGGCTGCGTGCCGCTCGTCACGCAGATCATGAAGGCCGAGATGAAGAAGCAGGGCCTCGCGGTCAACAACCATCTGTGCGAGCACTTCCCGTATTCGCGCCAGGAGCTGTTCCACCTGATCCGCGTCGAGCGCATCACGACCTTCGACGCGCTGCTCGCGAAGCACGGCCACGGGCTCGGCTGCGACGTGTGCAAGCCGGCGGTGGCGGGCATCCTCGCGTCGTGCTTCAACGAGTTCGTGCTGAAGAAGGAGCATGCGGGGCTGCAGGATTCGAACGACTATTACCTCGCGAACATCCAGCGCGACGGCACGTACTCGGTCGTGCCGCGCATGCCGGGCGGCGAGGTGACGCCGGAAGGGCTGATCGCGGTGGGCCAGGTCGCGAAGAAGTACGGGCTCTACACGAAGATCACCGGCGGCCAGCGCGTCGACCTGTTCGGCGCGCGCGTCGAGCAGCTGCCGTCGATCTGGGAGGAACTGATCGCGGCCGGCTTCGAATCGGGGCATGCGTACGGCAAGGCGCTTCGTACCGTGAAGTCGTGCGTCGGCTCGACGTGGTGCCGCTACGGCGTCGACGATTCGGTCGGCCTCGCGATCGACCTCGAGAACCGCTACAAGGGCCTGCGCGCGCCGCACAAGATCAAGTTCGGCGTGTCGGGCTGCACGCGCGAGTGCGCGGAAGCGCAAGGCAAGGACGTCGGGATCATCGCGACCGAGAAGGGCTGGAACCTGTACGTATGCGGCAACGGCGGGATGAAGCCGCGCCACGCGGAGCTGCTCGCGTCCGACCTCGATCGCGCCACACTGATCCGCTACATCGACCGCTTCCTGATGTTCTACGTGCGCACCGCCGACCGGCTGCAGCGCACCAGCGTGTGGCGCGACAACCTCGAAGGCGGGCTCGACTACCTGGCCGACGTCGTCGTGCGCGACACGCTCGGGATCGCGGCCGAACTCGAAGCCGACATGCAGCACGTGGTCGACACCTACGAATGCGAATGGAAGAAGGCCGTCACCGATCCGGACACGCGCAAGCGCTTCCGCCACTTCGTGAACAGCGACGCGCCGGACACGACCATCGCATTCGTCGAGACGCGCGGCCAGATCCGGCCTGCCACGCTCGCCGAGCGCGCGGGCGGCAAGCCCGTTGCGATTCCCGTCGTCGCCGAACCCGCCACCGTGTGACTTCGACCGACACCAGCGTCTTTTCCAAGGAGCCCATCATGAACGATCGTCATCCCCTGTCCTGGACCCGCGTGTGCCCGCTCGACGACATCGTGCCGAACACCGGCGTGTGCGCGCTCGTCAACGGCGAGCAGGTCGCCGTGTTTCACGTCGCGCATGCCGAGGAGGGCGGCGTGTTCGCGATCGACAACGTCGACCCGGTGTCGCAGGCGGCGGTGATGTCGCGCGGGCTGATCGGCAGCCTCGGCGAGCGCGTGGTGGTCGCGTCGCCGCTGTACAAGCAGCATTTCGACCTGCGGACCGGCGAATGCCTCGAAGCGCCCGAGAAATCGGTGAGCGCGTATCCGTCGCGGGTCGAGGACGGTTTCGTGTGGATCGCCGCCTGAACGCCCCGGAGCACGCATGAGCGCCACCCCCGTCAAGAGCGTGTGCCCGTACTGCGGCGTCGGCTGCGGGGTGGTGCTGCACGTCGAGGATGACGAAGTCGTCAAGGTATCGGGCGACTCCGACCATCCGGCCAACTTCGGACGGCTGTGCACGAAGGGTTCGTCGGCGCATGTCGCGCTGCGCCGCTCGGGGCGGCTCGACCGCGCGTTCGTGCGGCGCGCGCGCGAGGACGACCTCGTGCCGCTGCCGGCCCGCGACGCGATCGCCGAGACCGCGCGGCGGCTGCGCGCGGTGCTCGACGCGCACGGGCCCGACGCGCTGTCGTTCTACGTGTCGGGGCAGATGTCGATCGAGGCGCAATACCTCGTGAACAAGCTCGCGAAGGGCTTCGTCGGCACCAACAACATCGAGTCGAACTCGCGCCTGTGCATGGCGAGCGCGGGCACCGGCTACAAGCAGTCGCTCGGCGCGGACGGGCCGCCCGGGTCGTACCAGGACTTCGATCGCGCGAACCTGTTCTTCGTGATCGGCGCGAACATGGCCGACTGCCACCCGATCCTGTTCCTGCGGATGATGGATCGCGTGAAGGCCGGCGCGAAGCTGATCGTCGTCGATCCGCGCCGCACCGGCACCGCCGACAAGGCCGACCTGTTCCTGCAGATCCGGCCGGGCACCGATCTCGCGCTGACGAACGGATTGCTGCATCTGCTGCACGCGAACGGCCGCACCGATGCCGCGTTCATCGATGCGTACACCGAAGGCTGGGACGCGATGCCCGCGTTCCTCGCCGACTACACGCCCGAACGCGTCGCCGAGATCACTGGCCTCGCCGAAGCCGACATCCGCACGGCCGCGCAATGGATCGGCGACGCGCCGGAATGGATGAGCTGCTGGACGATGGGGCTCAACCAGAGCACGCACGGCGTGTGGAACACCAACGCGATCTGCAACCTGCATCTCGCGACGGGCACGATCTGCCGCCCGGGCAGCGGGCCGTTCTCGCTGACCGGCCAGCCGAACGCGATGGGCGGGCGCGAGATGGGCTACATGGGCCCCGGGCTGCCGGGCCAGCGCTCGGTGCTGTCCGACGACGACCGGCGCTTCGTCGAACACCTGTGGCGCGTGCCGGCCGGCACGCTGCGCAAGGACGCCGGCCGCGGCACCGTCGACCTGTTCGAACGGATGGCGGCCGGCGACATCAAGGCGTGCTGGATCATCTGCACGAATCCGGTCGCGACGGTGCCGAACCGGCAGAACGTGATCGCGGGGCTGCAGGCCGCGGAGCTCGTGATCGCGCAGGACGCATTCCTCGACACCGAGACCAACCGCTACGCGGACATCCTGCTGCCCGGCGCGCTGTGGGCCGAGGGCGACGGCGTGATGATCAACTCCGAACGCAACATGACGCTGATGCGCGCCGCGGTTGCGCCGCCCGGCGACGCGCTGCCCGACTGGCGCATCGTCGCGGAAGTCGCGCGCGCGATGGATTTCGGCGATGCGTTCGACTATGCGTCGGCGGCCGACGTGTTCGACGAGATCGTGCGGTTTTCGAATCCGGCGACCGGCTACGACCTGCGCGGCGCGAGCCATGCGGCGCTGCGCGAGGGCCCGGTGCAATGGCCGGTCGCGCCGGGCGCCGCGCGCGAGCGGCACCCGATCCGCTACCTGAACGACGGCGTGAGCCAGACGCCGCGCGCGGCAGCCGATGGCGGCGATGCGCCGCGCCTCGCGTTCCCGACGCCGTCCGGCAAGGCGCGCTTTTTCGCGCGGCCGCACGTCGATCCGGCCGAGCTGCCGGACGACACGTTCCCGATCGTGCTGAACACCGGCCGGCTGCAGCATCAATGGCACACGATGACGAAGACGGGCAAGGTCGCGATGCTGAACAAGCTCAATCCGCGCCCGTTCGTCGAACTGCATCCGGACGACGCGAGCGCGCTCGGCATCGCCACGCAGGACAGCGTCGAGATTCGCTCGGCGCGCGGCCGCGCCGTGCTGCCGGCCGTCGTGACCGAGCGCGTGCAGCGCGGCAACTGCTTCGCGCCGATGCACTGGAACGACGTGTACGGCGACGACCTGTGCATCAACGCGGTGACGAACGACGCGATCGATCCGGAATCGCAGCAACCCGAACTGAAGTATTGCGCGGTCGCGCTCGCACGCGTCGACACGGACGCGTTCGCGTCCGCGGCCGACGACACGGCGCGACCCGATGCCGCCGCCGGCGACGCGCGGCCCGTGTCGGCGGCGGTGCAGATCACGGCTTCACAGGAATCCGACATGGCAGACCTCGACACTTTCGCGGCCGCGCTCGGCGTGGCCGATCTCGCGCCGCCGCCGCTCACCGACGCGGAGCGCCTGTACGTGGCCGGCCTCGTCAGCGGGCTGAAGGCGAGCGCCGGCCGGCGCGACGGCGGCGTGCCGGTGCTGCCGGCCGGTGCGCCGCTCACGCCGCCGGTGCGGCTCTGGCTCGACGGGATGCTGGCGGGGTTGTTCAGCCGCGCGGTGCCGGCCCACACCGCGGAAGGCGCTGTGCCCGCACTGCCGGCCGAGGCCGCCGCGCCCGGCGGCGTGCGGATCGTGCGCACGCGCCCGAAGGTCGTGCTGCTGTGGGCGTCGCAGACCGGCAACATCGAATCGCTGACCGAGGACTACGCGACGCAGCTGATGAACGCCGGCTTCGAGATCCGCACCGCGTGCATGTCCGACTATCCGGTCGCGTCGCTGGCCGGCGCGCAATACGTGCTGCTGATGACGAGCACGTTCGGCGACGGCGACGCGCCCGACAACGGCAGCGAGTTCTGGGACGCGCTGCAGGCCGGCAGCGCCGCGCGCCTCGACGGCGTGCACTTCGCGGTGCTCGCGTTCGGCGATCGCAACTACGACCAGTTCTGCGGGCACGGCCGCCGGCTCGATGCAAGGCTCGCGGAACTCGGCGCGGCGCGCCTGTGCGCGCGCGTCGATTGCGACGTCGAGTTCCAGCGCGATGCCGACCAGTGGCTCGAACGCGTGGTCGCCCGGATCAAGGAAGCGGATGCGGCGCTGCATGCGGTGCCGATCGCCGGGATGAGCGCGCCGGGGCTGCTGCCGACCAAGGCGCATCCGGCGCCGTCGAAGCTCGTCGCGAACCTGCGGCTCAACCGGCCGGGCGCCGCGAAGGACACGCGCTACGTGTCGCTGTCGACCGAAGGCGCGAACCTCGAATACGAAACCGGCGACGCGCTCGGCGTGTGGCCGACCAACTGCCCGGAGCTGGTCGACGAGCTGCTGTCGGTCACCGCGCTGAAGGCCGATGCGCCCGTGTCGGTCGCGGGCGTCGGCGACGTGCGGCTCGGCGATGCGCTGGCGCGCCACTTCGACATCACGCGCCCGCACCCCGACACGCTCGCGTTCATCGCATCGCGCAGCGCGAACGGTGCGCTGAAGGCGCTGCTCGGCGACGATCGCAAGGCCGACCTGAAGCAATGGTTGTGGGGGCAACAGCTCGCGGACGTGCTGCACGAGTTCCCGGTCGAGTTGTCGGGCACGGAGCTGGTCGGGATGCTGAAGCGGCTGCAGCCGCGCCTGTATTCGATCGCGTCGAGCCCGAGCGCGCACCCGGGCGAGATTCACCTGACGGTATCGGCCGTGCGTTATCACAACGGCCGCCGCGCGCGCAAAGGCGTCGCGTCGACGTTCCTCGCCGATCGCGCGGACGATGGCCGCGTGCCGGTGTTCGTGCAGAAGTCCGCGCATTTCCGGCCGCCGGTGAACGGCGACGTGCCGGTCGTGATGGTCGGGCCCGGCACCGGCGTCGCGCCGTTCCGCGGCTTCCTGCACGAGCGGCAGGCGCGCGGCGCGCGCGGCCGCAACTGGCTGTTCTTCGGCGAGCAGCATGCGCAGACCGACTTCTACTACGGCGACGAACTGAGCGCGATGCGCGACAGCGGCTTCCTCACGCGGCTCGATCTCGCGTTCTCGCGCGACCAGGCCGACAAGATCTACGTACAGGACCGGATGCGCGAGCAGGGCGCCGAGCTGTACAAGTGGCTGGAGGAAGGCGCGCACTTCTACGTGTGCGGCGACGCCGCGCGGATGGCCAAGGACGTCGATACCGCGCTGAAGGCGGTCGTCGCCGAGCACGGCGGGATGTCGGACGAAGCCGCGAACGACTACGTCGCGAAGCTCTCGAAGGCGCGGCGCTACATGCGGGACGTGTACTGAGCGCAGGCGGCGCGGCGCGACGCGGCCCGCCCGGTTGCGGGCCCGGCTTCGGCGACGCGTCGACCCGCGACGGTTCGTGCCGTCGGGAAGGTCATCGACGGCGAACGTCGTACGCGACAGGCCGGGCGGTGGGCAGGGCTTCCTGCGTGACCCGCCTGCCGCCGCCGGCCTGCGTCACTGCTGCCGGTCCCACGCGCGCGCCTGCTCGGCGCGCACGAACGCTTCCGACGACTGCGGCAGCAGGTTGCGGAATGCGCCGCCGTCGTTTTCGATCACGTCGACCATCTTCGCGATCATTTCCTCCGGATCGTGCTGCTCGAGCGGGAAGGTCAGCCGCTCGGGCGTCACCGTGTGGACGGCCGGATCGCGCCAGCGCCGCGGCGTTTCCATCATGCGGTCATTGAAGCCGGTGCTGTACGGGCCCGGGTTCACGACCGCGACACGGATGCCGTGCGGCGCCAGTTCCGCGTGCATCGCCTCGGCGACCGATTCGACCGCGTGCTTCGACGCGCAATAGGCGCCCGTGAACGGCCCCGTGATCAACCCCGCGATCGACGACACGAACACGATCTTGCCGTGCCCGCGCGCGAGCATGCCGCGGGCAACCTGCTGCGTGAGTTCGAGCGGCCCGAACAGGTTGACGTCGAACAGCTCGCGCACGATCTCGACCGGCAGGTCGACCAGCGCGCCGGCTTCGCCGACGCCCGCGTTGTTCACGAGCACGTCGACTTCGAATTCGGCCGCGCGGGCGCGGTCGTAGGCCGACGTCACGTCGAGTTTCACCGCGCGCAGTGCGGTGCCGCGCTGCGCGGCGGCGTCCGTCAGCGCGTCGATTTCGGCGGTCGTGCGGACGCCGGCCGTGACCGCGTGACCGTGTTGTGCGAGCCGCAGCGCGACTTCGCGGCCGAAGCCGCTGCCCGCGCCGGTGATGAGGATGCGTTTCTGAGCCATGTGCTTACCTCGAGGTGGGAAAGGTTGCGTGAAAGCGATCGCGGCAATGCCGCGCGATTGCGTCGTCCTGCTCGACGTTGCCGCCCGATATGCCGATCGCGCCGACGCAGTGCCCGTCGCCGTCGACGAGCGGCTCGCCGCCGCCGAACGTGACGAGCCCGCCGTGGCTGTGCTCGATCCCGCGCAGCGGGCCGTCGCCGGACATCGCGCCGAGCGCGGCGGTCGATGCGCGGAAGCGGATCGCCGTCAGCGCCTTGCGTTGCGCGAGGTCGATCGCACCGAGAAAGCAATCGTCGGTGCGGATGAATGCGAGCAGGTTCGCGCCGGCGTCGACGATCGCGATCGACACACCGGCGACCTGCAGCGACGCGGCCTGCGCGAGCGCGGCTTCGATCGTCTGCCGGACAGCTGCGAGCGGCAGGGCGGGGCTGTGATGCGGATTCATTCGATGCTCCGGTGGAAGACGACGGGGCCAGTGTAGGTAGTTCCTGTATATGGGAGAATCGGCATTCCACTCGAAGGAGTTTCAAGTTTTTTTAATGATGAGCAGACGCGATCCGATGGCCGGGCTGCACGTGTTCATGAGCGTCGCGACGGCCGGCAACTTCACGCGTGCTGCCGCCGCGCTCGGCCTGACGCCGGCTGCCGTCAGCCTTGCGATCGGCCAGCTCGAAGGCGAGCTGAACGTGAAACTGTTCAACCGCAGCACGCGCGGCGTGAGCCTGACCGAAGCCGGCCAGCATTACCGGCAGCAGACGGAGCCCGCGTACCGGCAGGTCATGCAGGCGCGCGACGCGCTGAAGGAGGTGCGCAGCGAGCCGGGCGGGCTGTTGCGCGTCACGGCGCTGCCGCTGGCCCGATCGCTCGTGATCGCGCCGATACTGGCCGCGTTCCGTGCGCGCTATCCGAAGGTCCGGCTCGAAATCCGCTACGAGAACGAGCTGGTCGATATCGCGAAGGAGGGGTTCGACGCGGGGATTCGTCTTGCCGACCGGCTGCAGCCCGGCATGATCGGCGTGCGGATCGCGCCCGCGCTGACCTGCGCGCTGGTCGCCTCGCCCGGCTATCTGGCGCGGCACGGCACGCCCGCGTCGATCGCCGAGCTGGCGCGCCATGCGTGCATCCGGTTCCGGTTCTCCGAGAGCGGGCGCCTGCACAAATGGCTGCTGCACGACGGGCGTCACGACGTCGATCTCGATCCCGAAGGCGTGCTCGTGACGAATGACGCGGATGCGGTGATCGATGCCGCGCGGGAGGGTGTCGGCATCGCGTTCGCGTTCATGCGCGAGCGCATCGACGCGGACCTGCGCGACGGCACGCTCGTCGAGGTGCTGCCGGGCGCGTGCCGGACGCTGCCGCCGATGTGGCTCTATTACGTGAATCGCAAGCACGCGCCGGCGAAGCTGCGCGCGTTCATCGACATATTGCGGGAGCGGGCCGGCGCCGACTGGCACGATGACGGGGCGACAAAGGGCCCATGAGGCGGGCACGGCAATCCGTCCCCATTCCCCGAATCCCGCGCGGGTCGCGGGTTTGCTCTCGCGGACTCGGCCGGGCCGGGAGAATTTCTCCCAAAAGCGTCGCAAGTCATTCATTCGATGAAAAATTCCCGGCGGTTCCCGGTATGATGCGCACCTTGCGCATGAATTTGACGCGTCGTTGATGCGACCGCCGCGCCCGAACCGCTCAGTACGGGATCGAAAGATTCTGTAATATAAAATCCGTATACTCGTAATTTCTGATTCAGGCGCCGCCTGCCTTCGTCCCAGGCCGACCGCCCACGCAGAACAACCAGATTCGTCGCCGCGAGGCCACCCTGCGCCGCGACAAGCTACGCACCACCACTGAACACGCTATGTCTTCCCGCCACCCTGGCCAGCCCGGCCGTGCCGCGGCAGCGATCGCCCGTGTCGCGACGCTGATCCGCAATGAGCGCGTGCTGTCGCCGCTGCTCGCGCTCGGCATCGGCCTGCTGCTGATCGTGGTGTTCCAGCACCTGTCCGAATCCGTCGACTACCGGTCGGTGATCCGCCAACTGCGCCACCTGTCCGCGGGCGAGTGGGGCGCGTCGCTGGCCGCGACGGCCCTCAGCTATCTCGCGCTCGTCGCCCGCGATGCGGTCGGCCTGCGCTACGTCGCCGCGAAAGTGCCGCGCGCCGCGCTGTGGATCGGCGCGATCGCCGGCTCCGCGCTCGGCAATGCGACCGGCTTCGGCGCGCTGACGGGCGGCGCCGTGCGCGCGCGCGTGTACGGCGTGTCGGGCGTCACGCCCGCGCAGATCGGCCGGATGACCGTCTTCACCAGCGGCACGCTCGCGCTCGCACTGGTGCTGATGACGGCGGTCGGCATGGTCTGCGTGCCGCAGACGCTCGCCGCGATGCTGCATGTCGCGCCCGGCGTGCTGACGTGGAGCGGCGCCGCGCTGCTCGTGGTGCTGGCCGTGATGACGATGCTGTGCGGCAACGCCGCGCGCCCGGTCGTCACGCGCTTCAAATGGCTTGCGTTCGACGTGCCGGCGCGGCGCGACCTCGTCGCCCAGGTCGTCTATGCGGTGCTCGACGTCGTGGCCGCGGGCCTGACGCTGTGGGTGCTGTTGCCGTCCGCTCCAGTCGGCTTGCCGACTTTCATCACCGTGTACGCGGCCGCGCTGCTGCTCGGGATGATCGGCCATACGCCGGGCGGGATCGGCGTGTTCGAGGCTGCGATGGTCTTCACGCTGGGCCGCGAAGTGCCCGCGCACGCGATGGTCGCCGCGCTGATCGCCTATCGCGCGATCTACTTCGGCGTGCCGCTCGTGCTGTCGGCCGGCCTGCTGGCCGGGTTCGAGGGCCGCGCGCTGCGCCGCCGGCTCGTGACGCGGCAGGCCGCGCGCGTGTCGCAACTGGCACCGCTGTTCCTGAGCCTCGTGACCTTCGCGGTCGGCGGGATGCTGGTGATCTCGAGCGCGACGCCCGCGTTCTGGCACCGGATCGCGATCCTGCGCAACATCGTGCCGCTGTGGGTGCTCGAAGGCTCGCAGGTGATCTGCAGCGTGCTGGGCGTCGCGTTGCTGTTCGTCGCGCGCGGGCTGCTGCGCCGGCTCGACGGCGCATGGTGGATGACGTTCGCGCTGACGCTCGCGAGCCTCGCGCTGTCGCTGGCCAAGGGCCTCGCGTTCGTCGAGGCCGGCGTGCTCGGCACGCTGCTGGTGCTGCTGCTCGTCAGCCGCCGCCGCTTCAACCGGCATTCGTCGCTGCTCGCCGAGCGCTTCACGGTGAGCTGGTTCGTGTCAGTGACGATGGTGCTCGTGCTCGCCGTGTGGGTGCTGTGCTTCGCGTTCCGCGACGTGCCTTACACGCGCGATCTGTGGTCGCATTTCGCGTTCGACGAGCGCGCGCCGCGGGCGCTGCGCGCGACGCTGGCGGCCGGCGTGTTCGTCGCGATGTTCGCGCTGTGGCAACTGCTGCGGCCGGCGCCCGGGCGTTTCGTGAAGCCCGCCGAGCAGGACCTGATCGACGCGGAGCAGATCATCCGCGCGCAGGAGTGCAGCGATGCGGGCCTCGCGCTGATGGGCGACAAGTCGTTCCTGTTCTCCGAATCGCGCCGCGCGTTCCTGATGTATGCGAAGAACGGTCGCACGTGGGCCGCGCTGCACGATCCGGTCGGCCCGCGCGAGGAATGGCCGGCGCTGATCGGCAAGTTCATCGCGCTGGCGCATGCGCACAGCGGCCGCGCGGCGTTCTACCAGGTGCGCGCGAACGCGCTGCCGCTGTATCTCGACGCGGGGCTCACGCTGATGAAGCTCGGCGAGGAAGCGCATATCGCGCTCGACCGCTTCGACCTGAAGGGCTCGAACCGGTCGCACCTGCGCTATGCGCTGCGCCGCGGCGACAAGGACGCGCTGACGGTCGAGGTGATCGCGCCGCGCGACGTGCCGGCCGCGCTGCCGTCGCTGCGCGACATCTCCGATGGCTGGCTCGACAGCCGCGACGCGCGCGAGAAGAGCTTCTCGGTGGCCGCGTTCCACGACGGCTATCTCGCGACGCAATCGGTGATGCTCGTGCGCCAGGCCGACAAGCCGATCGCATTCGTCACGTTCATGACGACCGACCTCAACACCGAGGCGACGGTCGGCGTGATGCGTCATCTGCCGGACGCGTCGCCGTATGCGATGGAGTATCTGTTTACGCAGCTCGCGCTGCATCTGAAGGAAGCGGGCTTCCGCAAGCTGAGCCTGGGCATCGCACCGTTCTCGGGGATGGGGGCGGCGAAGATGCCGTCGCCGTGGCACCGGTTCGGGCTGATGGTCTGGCGCTTCGGCGGCCGCTTCTACAACTTCCGCGGCTTGCGCGCATTCAAGAGCAAGTTCGAGCCGCACTGGGAGCCGCGCTATCTCGCGGCCTCGGGCTCGGTCGGCGTGTTCGTCACGCTCGCGGATCTGTCCCTGCTGGCTGGAGGTCGGCGTTCATGATGTTGAAGAAGGGTATCGCGCGGGCGGCAGTCGCCTGCGCGGGAATGATGCTGGCCGGCGCGGCGTTCGCGGCGCAGGCCGCGGCGAAACCGGAAACCGTGTCGGGCGGCCGCTACGGCCCCGTGACCGTGACGAAGCCGGGCGGCCCGCTGCGCGGCTTCGTCGTGCTGTTCTCGCGCGGGCGGGGCTGGGGCGCCGCCGACCAGCAGGCGGCCGACGCCCTCGCTAAAGCGGGCGCGATGACGGTCGGGGTGGATTCGGAGCGCTATGCGGCGAACCTCGCCGCGAAGCAGGAAACCTGTCACCACCTCGACGGCGATGCCGAAGCGGTCAGCCACCAGCTCGAACGCCTCGCGCAATCGGCGCGTTACTACACGCCGATCGTCGCGGGCGTGGGCCAGGGCGGCGCGATCGCGAAGCAGATCCTGTCGATGGCGCCGGAGAACACGATCGCCGGTGTCGCGTCGGTCGCGCCGGCGGCGAAGCTCGATGCGCGCTTCAAGCCGTGCCCGCCCGATCCGACGATCGTGCGCCGCGCGATGCCGGGTTTCGTCGAAACGGCCACGGCCGGCGACACCGCGAAGCTCGTGTCGCTCGTCGCGTCGCACCTGCACGACACCAGCAGCACCGACGAGCTCGACGTGTCGGACCTGCCGCTCGTCGAGCTGCCGGCCAAGGGCGGCAGCGACCGCCTCGCGATCGTGATCTCGGGCGACGGCGGCTGGCGCGATCTCGACAAGACGATCGCCGAGGCGCTGCAGCGCGACGGCGTGGCGGTGGTCGGCATCGACAGCCTGCGCTACTTCTGGAGCGAGAAGCCGCCTGCACAGGTGAGCCGCGACCTGGCGCGCGTGATGCGCACCTACATGGCGCGCTGGCATGCGAACCGCGTGGCGCTGGTCGGCTACTCGTTCGGCGCGGACGTGATGCCGTTCGCGTACAACCGGCTGCCGGCCGACCTGCGTGACAAGGTGGCGGTGATGTCGCTGCTCGGCTTCGCGCCGGCGGCGGATTTCCAGATCCGCGTGACGGGCTGGCTCGGGATGCCGGCGAGCGACAAGGCGATGAAGGTCGCGCCGGAAATCGCGAAGGTGCCGCCGCAGCTCGTGCAATGCTTCTACGGCGCGGAAGAGAAGGACACGATGTGTCCGGCGCTCGCGAACACCGGTGCCGACGTGATCAAGACGGGCGGCGACCACCACTTCGGCCACGACTACATCGCGCTCGAGAAGAAGATCCTCGGCGCGTTCGGCAAGCCGGTGGCGGCGCGCTGAACGCCGGCGCCCGCTGCGTGGCGGGCGCGGCGCTTGCGGTTCATCGGACGGGCGGCCTGCGGGCCGCCCGTTTTCATTTCCCGGCTTGCGTCTCGACTTGCGGCGCCGCGTCCTGCCGCGGCGCCGCCGTTCTCGCATCGCGCTGATAGAAGCCGGGAAACCGGTCGAGCTGCCGGCGCGCGGCGGCCAGATCGGCATCGGCGCCGAGCACCGCGCTCGAAAACCCGGTGCGCTCCATCAACAGCAACTGATCGACGAGCACGTCGCCGGTCGCTCGCAGGTCGCCGGCGAAGCCGAAGCGCTTGCGCAGCAGATACGCCTGGCTGTATGCGCGCCCGTCGGTGAAGGACGGGAAGTGCAGGTCGATGCGCTCGGCCTGCGCGATGCGTGCGGCGAGCGGCTGCAGTTCCTCGTCGTTGCCGATCGTCAGGATCGTGCGGGTCGCGGTGTCCGGCGCGTTCGTATCGTCGGCGTGTTCGGCCGGCGTCAGCAGGCGGATGCGTGCGTTCGAGCTTTGGTCGGTCGGTTTCATGCGTGCTCCGCCTGGTGACGGGCGTCGTTGGCCGCGGCCTTGAAGGGCTCGGCGCCGATGCGGCGCACCGTGTCGATGAATCGTTCGCTGCGGCCGTCGGCGTCGAGTCGCGCGTCGAGATAGACATTGACGAGCGCGTCGACGACATCGACGATCTCGTCCGCCGAGAACGACGGGCCGATCACCTTGCCCGGCCGCGCGGGGCCGCTCGCGCTCGAGCCGTCCGACCCGCCGAGCGTCACCTGGTACCACTCGGCGCCGTCCTTGTCGACGCCGAGGATGCCGATGTGCCCGCTGTGATGATGGCCGCAGGAGTTGATGCAGCCGCTGATGTGCAGGTCGATGTCGCCGACGTCGTGCAGCATGTCGAGATCCTGGAACCGCTCGGCGATCGCATCGGCGATCGGGATCGAGCGCGCGTTCGCGAGCGCGCAGAAATCGCCGCCCGGGCACGCGATCATGTCGGTCAGGAGTCCGACGTTCGCGCTGGCAAGACCGATCGCGCGCGCATGCTCCCACAGCAGGAACAGGTCGTCGACGTGCACCCACGGCAGCACCACGTTCTGCGTGTGCGTGACGCGTGCCTCGCCGGCCGAGAAGCGCTCGGCGAGTTCGGCGAGCGCGTCGAGCTGCTCGGGCGACGCGTCGCCGGGCGCCTGCAGGCGGCGCTTGAACGACAGCGTGACGATGCGCAGCGCCGGGTCGCGATGCGCGGCGACATTGCGCGCGAGCCAGCGCGCGAAGGCCGGATGGCGGCTCGCGTGCGCGGCGATGCGCGCTTCGGCGTCCTGCAGGTCGAGCGCGCGGGGCGCGAGGCGCGGCGGCACGAACGATGCCGCGATGCGGTCGAACTCGGCCTGCGGGATCGTGTGCGGGCCGCCGTCATGCTCGACGATCTGGCGGAATTCTTCCTCGACGTCGTCGATATAGCGCTGTCCCTCGCTCTTCACGAGGATCTTGATGCGCGCCTTGTACTTGTTGTCGCGCCGCCCGTAGCGGTTGTACACGCGGACGATCGCCTCGATGTAGTTCATCACCTGCTGCCACGGCAGGAACGCGCGCAGCAGCGTCGCGATCAGCGGCGTGCGGCCCATGCCACCGCCGGCGCTCACGCGAAAGCCGAGTTCGCCCGCGTCGTTGCGCACGAGTTTCAGCCCGACGTCGTGCCAGTCGGTCGCCGCACGGTCCTCGGCCGCGCCGGTGATCGCGATCTTGAACTTGCGTGGCAGGAACGCGAATTCCGGATGCAGTGTCGTCCACTGGCGCATCACCTCGGCGAACGGGCGCGGATCGGCGATCTCGTCCGGCGCGACGCCCGCGCGCTCGTCGCACGAAATGTTGCGGATGCAATTGCCGCTCGTCTGGATCCCGTGCATGTCGACGGTCGCGAGCAGGTCCATCACGTCGGCCGCCTGCGCGAGCGGAATCCAGTTGAACTGCACGTTGGTGCGGGTCGTGAAGTGCGCGTTGCGGGTCGGCAGGCGCAGCGTGCCGAGCTGCGCCTGCGCGTCGCACGCGGCGCGGTAGGTGGCGTCGTCGGGCACGTCGTAGTCGCGTGCGATCCGGGCGAGCACGCGCAGCTGCGCGCTCGACAGTTCGCCATATGGCACGGCCACGCGCAGCATCGGCGCATGGCGCTGCACGTACCAGCCGTTCTGCAGGCGCAACGGCCGGAACGCATCCTCGCTCAGCGTGCCGTGCTGCCAGCGTTCGAGCTGGTCGCGGAACTGGGCGGCGCGGCTGTGCACGAGCGCCCGGTCGAATTCGGTATATCGGTACATGACGTGATACGCGAGAGGAGTGGCGGCGCAGGGGCGCGCGCCGCTCGGGAGGGGACGTTGCGACGGGTGTCGGGCAACAGGGACAGCGTAGGGAACGCAGGGCGGCGGGACAAGCAGCAGATCGGAGCGGAAAGGGCGCAGCAGATCGGAGCGGAAACGGCGCAGATCGGAATGGAAAGGGCGCAGCAGATCGGCGGGGCGCGCCGTTGTGTGCCGGGGCATGCGTTGCGCATGCCCCGCGTCGGGTTCAGGCTTGCGCCGGTGCGTCGACGATCAACGCCGGATCGAGCGCGCGGATGCGCTGGTCGATGAAGTAGCCGCCGCCTTCCTGATAGCGCAGATAAAGCCGGCCGCACGATACGCAGCGGCTGACGTTGCAGCGGTTGTACGGAAAGTGGCGCGGTACGATCGGCGCGTCGTCCGACGCATAGCGCGTGCCGGCCGGATGATATTCGTCGAAGCTCGGCTCGGCCTCGCCGGGCGGCGCAAGCGTGGCCACTTCGGTCAGTTGCGTGTCCTGCAGCGACAGCGGCAGGGTCGTCCAGCCGGCGAGCGAGGTTCTCGTGCACGTGCACGGCTGCGTAACGTGCGCCGCTTCGGCCGCCAGTTTCAGCAACGCGTCGTGATCGAGGTAGGGCAGTTGGCTCATGGGCAATCGTGAAGGAGCGGCGGGATCAGCAATGTAACCCGCGCGCGACTTCGCTGCATGGACGTGATGCGGGCGGCGCGCAGCGTGCGCAAGAGGTGCGATCAGCCTGACTTGCGTACCGCCGGCCCGGCGACCAGTTCGCCGAGCACGCGGATCGCGCGCTCGATGTCGCGGCTCCACGGATGGCCGAAGTTCACGCGCACGCAGCGCTCGAAGCCGTGCGCGGCCGAGAACAGCGGCCCCGGTGCGAAGCTGATGCCGCGCGCGATCGCCTGGCGGTGCAGTTCCATCGCGTCGATCGCGTCGGGAAACGACAGCCACAGGAAATACCCGCCGTCCGGCCGCACCCACTCGACGCCGGGCGGCAGCCAGCGCCGCAGCGCGTCGTCCATGCGCGCGAGCTGCGCCTGCAATGTGCCGCGCAGCTTGCGCAGGTGACGATCGTAGCCGCCGTGCTCCAGATAGTTCGCGATGCCGGCCTGCGCGGGAATGCTCGCCGACAGCGTGGTCATCAGCTTGAGCCGCTGCACCTTCTCCGCGAACCGGCCGGCGGCGGCCCAGCCGATCCGGTAGCCGGGCGCGAGCGTCTTCGAGAACGAACTGCAATGCATCACGAGGCCGTGCCGGTCGAATGCGCGCGCGGGCAGCGGGTAGTCGGGGCCGAAATGCAGCTCGCCGTATACGTCGTCCTCGATCAGCGGCACCTCGCGTGCGGCCAGCAGCTCGACGAGCGCGCGCTTCTTGTCGAGCGACAGCGTGACGCCGGTCGGATTCTGGAAATTGGTCATGAACCAGCACGCGCGGATGTCGTGCCGGTCGAGCGCGTTCGCGAGCGCATCGAGATCGAGGCCCGTGCGTGGATCGACGGGAATCTCGACCGCGCGCAGGTCGAGCCGCTCGATCGCCTGCAGCGCCGCATAGAAGCCGGGAGACTCGACCGCGACGACGTCGCCGGGCCGCGTGACGGCCATCAGGCACAGGTTCAGCGCTTCGAGCGCACCGTTGGTGACGACGATCTCGTCGACGGGCTGCGCGACACCGGTTGCCAGATAGCGCCGCGCGATCTGCTGGCGCAGCGCCTCGCTGCCGGGCGGTAGGTCGACGACCGTGCTCCACGGGCTGACGAGCCGCGTCGCCTGTGCGAGCGATTTCGCGAGGCGCGGCAGCGGAAACAGCTGCGGCGCGGGAAATGCGGAGCCGAGCGGCACGATGCCGGGCTGCGTCGCGGCGTCGAGCACCGAGAACACGAGGTCGCTGATGTCGACCTTGCGCGTGGCGCCGGCACGGCTCGCGCGGCGTTTCGCGGGCGGGTTCGCCGCCGGGCCTGCGCCCGGCGCGACGTAATAGCCGGAACGCTCGCGTGCGCGGATCAGCCCCCACTGTTCGAGCAGGTAGTACGCGCGAAACACCGTCGACTGGCTCACGCCATGCTGCGCGATGATCTGCCGCAGCGACGGCAGGCGCGTGCCGACCGCGAGGTTGCCGTTGCGGATTTCGTCGGCGATCGTCTGGGCGAGGGTTTCGTAGCGTTTCATCGGCGCGGGCGGAGCATGCTTGGTGCCGCTCGCGCGGGGCCGATGCGGCGCCGCGCCGGCGGGCGCGCGTCATTGTCCGACGAGCGGCCCGAAAAGGAAAGCGCAACGGCCGCGGCCGGTCGCGCTGTCGTGGCGATGCCGATGCGTGCGCATCCGTCGCGCGTGATCGCGGCGTTCATGCCTGCGTGGCGTGGATGCGCATGCGACGGCGCGACGCGCATGCAGGCTGAGGTGTCGACACGACGCGATGGATGACGCGCGTCGCCGAACGCATCGAACGCTCCGAACGCATACGCAGTACATGCCGCGTGGCGCCGTGGCTGCAAGCGGAGCCGGCACACGTCGCGTCTTGCCTTTCACCTGATGATTCTCCGTCCGCGTGGCCGGGTTCGCGCGCGTGCAGCGAGATGCGATCGAACGCGTACATGGATGACGCGCTCCGAATGGGCGGATGCAATGCGCGTGCGGCTTGTTCCAATTGCGCGGCGATATTTTTTGTGGTCTTGTTGCACGATCAAGCATCGACTAAAAAAAGGACAGTCGAATGCATACGGGGAATTCGGACGAGGACCGATTGATCAGGGGAATCGGCGCGCGCCGGCGTGCGCGCCGCGCCGCGTGCCGGTGGCTTGTCGTCCTGACGCTGGGCTGGCAGGGCCTGCCTGCCTGCGCCGCTTCTCCCGAGACCGTCGGCGACAACGTACTGCGTGTCCTTGCGTGGCCCGGCTACGCGGACAACGATGTCGTCAATGCATTTGAGACGCACTTTCATGTGCACGTCGAAGTAACCTTCGTCGATTCCGACGAAGCGTTGTGGACGCGGATGCACAGCGCGTCGCCGCCGCCGTACGACGTGCTTGCGGCCAACACGGCCGAGATCCAGCGCTATGCGAGCGACGGCCTGCTCACGCCGATCGACTTGTTGCAGGTCCCCAACCGCCGGCGGCAACTGCCGAATTTCCAGCAGCTCGCGACGATCGGCGGACTCGTGCGCAACGGCTCGACCTATGCGATTCCGTTCACGTATTCGTCGATGGGACTGATCTACGATCGCAAGCAGGTGCCGGTCGCGCCGCGCTCGATGCTGGAACTCTGGAATCCGCGTTACCGCGGCAAGGTGCTCGACTTCAACAGCGCGCAGCATAATTTTTCGTTCACCGCGCTCGCGCTCGGCTATTCCGACCCGTTTCGCCTGTCGCCCGCACAAACGCTTGCCGTCGCGCACAAGCTGGTCGAACTGCGGCGCAACCTGCTCACGTATTACACGCTTCCGGAAGAGGCGACCACACTGTTCGTCCAGCATCGCGCGGCACTGATGTTCGGCAACTATGGCACGCAGCAGGTCGAACAGCTGCGACGCGCCGGTGCGGATGTCGGTTACGTGATTCCGGACGAAGGCGCGCTCGCGTGGCTCGACTGCTGGGGCGTCACGCGCGGCGCGGAGCATCGCGAACTGGCGTTCGCGTGGATCAACTACATGCTCGAACCGGCGATCGGCGTGCTGCTGACCGAACGCCAGGGGCTCGCGAATACGCTCCAACCGCCACCCGGTCTCGAGGCCGGCCACCAGCACCTCGTCTGGATCCAGCCGGTCGAGGACATCGCGCGGCGTGAGTCGCTATGGAGCCGCATCGTGTCGGGCGACCGGCCGGAGCGGTTCGAAAAATGATCAGGCTCGGGCTCACGTGGAAGCTGTCGATGCTGTTCGCGTGCATCGGCGTGATCGCGTCCGGCACGACCGGCTACTACACCTACCGCGCGAACCGGACGATGCTCGTGCAGGAAGCGCAGCACAGCCTGCTGATGTCGACGCACTTGCTCGGACAGCGCTTCACGACCGCGCTGTCCGACGTGGCCGACGATGTGCTCGTGCTCGCGCAATTGCCGGCGTCGGCGTCCGTCGCGAGCGGGGAAGGCGCCGATCGCGCGCCGCGCACGCGGCTCGAACAGGTGTATTACAGCTTCATGAAGAACCACCCCGAGTACCTGCAGATCCGGCTGATCGCGCGCGGGGATTTCGGGCTCGAGCGGATCCGCGTCGATCGCGACACGCATGGCATCGTCGTGTTGCCGGAGAGTGCATTCCAGGAAAAAGGGCAGTTTCCTTACGTATTCGATACGCTTGCGACGGCGCCCGGTCATATCTACCTGTCGCCGATCGCGATTAACCACGAGACCGGCTCGCATGCGGCCGAAGGGCTGCCGATCCTGCGCGTGGGCACGCCGGTGGTCGACGAACGCGGCCGGGTCGTCGGCGCGCTGGTCGTCGACGTCGAGCTGACGCGCATGTTCGACCGGCTCGAACGCGATCTGCCGCCAGACTACGTGGTGTATCTCGCGAACAAATGGGGCGATTTCCTCGTGCACCCCGATCCGTCGCAGATCTTCGGCTTCGATCGCGGGCACCGCGTGCTGATGCAGGACAGCTTCCCCGACACGCGGCTGCTGTTCGTCGGGGCGCGCACGAACGTGGCGCTCAACGGTCTCGAGCAGCCCGACGCCGCACCGGGCCAGATGTTCGCGTTCGTGCGCACGCCGTTCGGCAACAACGAGGGCAACCGCTTCGTGGTGCTCGGCATGGCGCGTCCGCTCACGGAGGTGCTGGCGCCGGCCGGGATTCTCGGCGAGCGGATCATCCGGATGGTGCTCTTGATGAGCGTGGCGGCGGTGATCCTCGCGATCCTGTTTGCGAGTGCGATCACGCGGCCTTTGCAGATGCTCGCGCGCGCAGCGACCCACGTGTTCGACGATCCGGCCGCCGAACGGTTGCCCGTCGCGCGGGCCGACGAGATCGGCGTGCTGGCGCGCTGTTTCGACAGCATGCGCGTCGAGATCCGCACGCAGGTCGCGATGCTGCGCGCGAAGCAGCTGGAGCTCGCGCACCTCGCCGGTCACGACCCGCTGACCGGCTTGCCGAACCGCCTGTTGTTCATGGAGCATCTCGATGCCGCGATCCGGCATGCGGCCGCGGTGCGCGAAGGGCTGGCGGTGATGTTCGTCGATCTCGATCGCTTCAAGCAGATCAACGACCAGCACGGGCACGCGGCCGGCGATCGCACGCTCGTCGCGGTCGCGAAACGGCTGAGCCTCGCGCTGCGCGGCGGCGACATGGCCGCGCGGCTCGGCGGCGACGAATTCATCGTGCTGATCTCGGACGTGCGATCGCCCGAGGTGATCGACGATATCGCGTCGCGTATCCAGGTCGTGATGGCCGAGGAACTGGAATTCGGCGACCGGCATCTGGCCGTGGGCGCGAGCATCGGCGTGAGCGAATATCCGGCGGATGGCGCGTCGGCCGAGGAACTGCTGGTCAAGGCCGACGCGGCGATGTACGCGGCGAAGGCGTCCGCGCAGCGCACGTGCGTGCGTTACCAGGAACTGCTGGGTGGCGGTATCGCCACGGACGACGGCGGCCGCGTGGCGGCGGAGGGCAGCCGCTGACGGCAGGCCGGCCCGGCGCGCGGCAAAAACGCGGCGAGCCCGTCACGGGACGGGCTCGCTGGATCCGGGCGGACCGCGCGCGATGCGCGCGGCGGCCGACTTAGTGGCCGAAGTAGACCGAGTCGCGCGTGTTGCGCACCTTGACCGCCGGTGCGCCGCCCTGGACGACCGGGGCCGGCTGCGCGCCGTAGCCGCTGCTGTCGGCAGCGTGCGCGCGCGCTTGCGCGGCCTGGATGTCGGCCGGGTAGTACGGGCTCGACTGGCTCGGCTTGTAGCCGGCGTTTTCGAGCTGGACGAGTTCGTTGCGCACCTGGGCGCGGGTCACGGTGCTTTGGGCGAAGGCGCCGAACGAAGCGGACAGGGCGACAGCGGCGACGACTGCGGAAGCGAGCGATTTCATGATGACCTCCGATGTTCTATTGGGTTCGCCGGCGACACCATGTCGTAAGCGATTGATTACATCGTAGGCGTCGCTGGATTCAGGGTAAACGTGGATTCCAGCGAAAGATCATTGTCGGTGAGGCAACAATTCCAACATAAGTTCGATCCGTCCCCGTTCCGCGTTGCGGGAATTGCAAACTGGCGGTGGGCCGGGGGCGGCGAGACACCGCGCGTGGCGAACGCCGGTGACGGGGCACCGGCAGGTGGGGCGGCTGGCGGGGGGCGTTGGCGGATCAGACGCCGTCGGCGTCGTCGATTTCCTTGCGCTCGCGGCGTTCCTCGTTGCCGCGGCGCGCCCGCAGGCGCTGGCGCGACAGGACCGCGATCACCTGCTGGGTGGGCGCGCCGGACGGCAGCTCGTTGCGGATGCGATCGGGCACCATCGGCAGGCCCGCGCGCTGCCGGCGCAGTGCCTTCGCGATTGCCCGGCGGCATTCGTCCCCGTGGCAATCCCATTCATCGCGGATTCTCTGGCAATAACGGCATTGTTCCATCGAGACAGTCTAACGCGTCTTGGGGATCAGAGCTGAAGGCGCGACGGACGGGGCTTGGACGGGCGCGGGCGCCGGCGCAATCCTGCGCGTGTCCGGCGACGGCGTTCGACATGATTCGAGGCTGAATCTTGCCCGAGCGCGGCGCGGGGCATCGGGCGAGGTCACGGGACGGCGCGCCATCGAAGCGCGTTGCCCCTGTTCAATCCAATTCATGATGCGTCGCTCTATCATGTGAAAAATACATGCACCGCAACAAGGAGGCGAGATGACGCTTGCGCAGTTGCAGGCCCTGGCTGCCGTGGTCGAACTCGGCTCGCTGACGGCCGCGGCCGACCGGCTCAGTCGCAGTCAATCCGCGATCAGCCACGCGTTGACCGAACTGGAGGACATCACCGAGGTCAAGCTGCTGTTGCGCGACCGCCAGCCGGTCGTCCTGAGCGCTGCCGGCGAACGCCTGTGGCCGTACGTACAGAACGTCGTCCGGGAAGCGCAGACGCTGCGCCAGCAGTTCGGCCTGGCGCGCGGCAAGCTCGAGGGTCGGCTGGTGGTGGCGTCGCTGCCGAGCGTCTCGCTCGCGTTCGTCGTACCCGCGCTCGAAGCGTTGAAGGCGGCGCATGAGGGCGTGACGGCCGTGCTGCTCGAAGGCACGGACGCGGAAGTCGAAGGGTGGCTCGACGACGGCACCGCCGACATCGGCGTGGTCGCCGGCACGAAGACCTTCGCGAACAACCTGCCGTTGCTCGACGAGGAGTTCGTCGCGGTGGCGGCGGACGGCATGTTCGACGGCCGCGAGAGCGTGTCGGCGAAACGGTTGGCGACGATGCCGTTCATTTTTTCGAAGGCGGGGTGCGGGCCAGTCATCGCGGATTACTTCGCGCGCAACGGTGCGTCGCTTCGCGCCGCGTTCAACGTGGTCGAGATGCGGACCATTCTGTCGATGGCGGAGGCGGGAATGGGCGTGTCGATCGTCCCGCGCATCACGCTCACCTATACGCGGTTCGGCGGCCGGGTGCTGGCGTTGTCGCCCAGGCTGCACCGTTCCGTGCGGCTGGCGTGGAATGCGAGCGGCAACGCGGTCGCCGACGCATTCGTGAAACTGGTCGACGCGCAACGCGCGAAGGCGGGAAAGGCGATGCAGGCACGCGCGAAAAAGGGCAAGTAGCGGAACGACGCGATGACGGGGTGAAGCGCGCTCATGCATGACTTGCAGTTTATTCATGCCGACAGACACCGACATGCAATACATTGCTGGACACTCGCCCCGACTTCATCGCCCCGAAGGAGACTGCCGTGCCGGCCTTGCCCACCCTGATTGCTTTCGGACTCGTATCGCTCGGCATGGCCCTGACGCCCGGCCCGAACATGCTTTACCTGATCTCCCGCTCGATCTGCCAGGGCCGCCGTGCGGGGCTGGTGTCGCTCGGCGGCGTCGCGCTGGGGTTCGTGTTCTACATGTTCTGCGCGGCATTCGGCATTACCGCGCTGGTGCTGACCGTGCCGTACGCGTATGACGCGCTGCGTTTGTCCGGCGCGCTGTACCTGTCGTATCTCGCGTGGCAGGCGCTCAAGCCGGGCGGTCGCTCCGCGTTCCAGGTGCGGCAACTGCCGCACGACAGCGGCGTGCGGCTCTTCACGATGGGCTTCGTCACCAACCTCGCGAACCCGAAGATCGCGGTGATGTACCTGTCGCTGCTGCCGCAGTTCATTGCGTCCGGGCACGGCAGCGTGCTCGCGCAATCGCTGGCACTGGGCTGCGTGCAGATCGCGGTCAGTGTCTGCGTGAATGCGCTGATCGCGAGCATGGCCGGCTCGATCGCGGGGTTTCTTGCCGGTCGGCCCGTCTGGGCGCGGGTGCAGCGCGGGTTGATGGGGACCGTGCTGGCCGGACTGGCCGTGCGTATCGCGCTGGAATCGCGAAGCTAGGTGCAAGGAAGCGGCAACGCGGCTTGCGGTGGAAGCTGGCGCGCCGGTGCGCATGCAAGGTGCGGCGGTCGAATGGACGCAGCCGGTCCGCATGGCGCGGCCCGTCACGTATTCGCCGTCTCCATCAGCGCGTCGCGCGCGCCGTTCCGCACGCGCCAACCCCGGCCGCCCGCCGCGCGCTCACGCGCCGCGGGCGGCCGTCGCATCAGCGTTCGCGGCGCTTCTTGCTCAGCTCGATCGTCTCGAACAGCTCGTACTGTGCGCTCGGGTGCTGATCCGCGCCCGGCGCATGGTAGTAGCGCATCGTGATCGTCGTGTGGCCGCCCGGCTTGCCCGGATCGTGGTCGAACACGGCGATCCCGTAGCCGGTGCCCGTATCGCGGCGCGCGGACCAGATCGCATCCTCCAGCGCATCGGCCGGCTTGCGCACGAACGTGTTCGGCGCGGTGCCCGGCACCGGCCGGTTCGCCTTCGTGAAGACCTTGGCCTGCGCGAAGCCGGTCGCCGGGTTCTCGCCGTACACGTCGAGCGGCGCACTGGTGCCGCCGCCGCCGAGGATCAGGTGGATCGTGCCGTGGCTCGTGTCGAAGGTCGTGCGCTCGGGATCGGTCGACCCGACCGGACGCGGCTGCAGCGTCTCGACGACTTCGCCGGTCGATGCATCGACGCCCGCGCGGTGATTGCAGCCGCGCACCGGGTAGCTGCGCTCGTAGTCGTGATCGTGACCGCACAGCACGAGGTCGACGCCGTAACGGTCGAACAGCGGCAGCCATGCCTCGCGAATGCCCTTGTCCGAGCCGTTGCCCGTCTTCGACGAACTCAGCGCGTCCTGGTGCATCTGCACGACGATCCAGTCGATGCCGTCATCGTGCGACGCTTGACGCAGCGTGTGCTCGAGCCAGCGCGTCTGCACGCCGTCGCTGTAGCCGCGCACGTAGAACGACGTGCCCGGTTCGATCGGCGCGCGGCCGGTGCTCGCGGCCGGCACCAGCGGGGCCGGGCCGCCGACGAACGCGGCCGCATCCTGGTACACGACGTCGTCGGCGTCGAGCGAGATGAACAGCACCGAGCTTACGCGGAAGCTGTACCAGCGGCCCGGAAAGCGCGTGCCGTTCTCCGGCAGCGTGTAGCGCGCGAGGTACGAGTCGAGGCCCTGCGGGCCGTTGTTGAATTCGATCTCGTGATTGCCCGGGCACGGCATCCACGGGCGGTTCGCGGCCGACGTCTGGTTGTTGTTGCCGAAGTCGCGCCACACCTCCGGCTGATGCGCGGGGTTCAGGTTCGCGTAGCAGAGATCGCCGTTCAGCAGGTGGAACAGCGGCTGGAACTGCTCGACGGCCTGCACCGCGAAGCGGCTTTGCGGCGACGACAGCACCCATGCGCCGTTCGGCGTCGCGAGGTCGCCGTAGCTCGTGAAGCGGAATGGTGCGCGCCCGCGCGGCGCGGTCGTGAAGGTCGCGGCAAACGGCTGCGCGGCGTTGCTGTCGTTGTCGGCCGTCAGTTCGTAGCGGTAGCGCGTGTTCGGCTTCAGGCCGTGCACGCGTGCGTGGTACGTGAACACCGTTTCGCCGTTCAGGCCGTCGGTGTAAAGGCGCTGCACGCCGTGCACGGTGCGTGCCGGTTCGCCGTCGGCGACGATCCGCGCCCGCGGATTGACGGCCGGCGCGAGCGATGCCCACGAGATCGCGACTTCCGACGCCGGGTCGCTGCCCCATGTCAGGTGCACCTGTTCGGGGGTGCCGTCCGGGTTCGACCCGGCGGCACGGGCGGCCGCGAGCCCGCCCGCGGCGGTGGCGAGGCCGGAGACGCCGGCCAGTTTCAGGAAGCCGCGACGCGATACGGAAGCGGCCGGCTCGTTCGACTCGGCGGGGAAGTTGTCCTGGTTCGACATGATCGTATTTTCGTTGAGTGACACGCGAAATGCGGAACCGCCCGGCCGTGCGCGAGCGCGTCCGGGGCGTGGGCCGGAAACGAGCGGGATCCCGGTGACACGCATTGTCGAAGCGCAGTTTTGCCGGGTTGTGACAGACGGTCGTCCACGCCCGGGCCCGATTTGTCGCCGGGTGAGCGCGGCGTTGCCGGCGCGCCGGAAATTTATTCGCGTCGCGACGGATTTTTCCGCATGCGTCGTTTAACGAACGAACGGCCACGTCCGGCCATCACGTTCGCTACACGACGCTTCGGAGTCTTGCATGAAACTTTCCATTTCATTACGGTTTGCCGCGGGATGCGTGGCCGCGCTGGCGACCTCCGCCGCATTCGCGCAGGCCGTCATCGTCGCGCCGGTCGCGCCGCCGCCGCCGCGCGTCGAAGTGATGCCGGCGCCGCGCGCGGGCTACGTATGGGACCAGGGCCACTGGCACTGGCGGCGGGGCCGCTACGTGTGGATCCCCGGGCATTGGCAAGCGGTGCGCGTCGGTTATCACTGGGTGCCCGGGCACTGGGCCGCGCGCGGCCCGAACTGGCACTGGGTGCCGGGTCACTGGGCGTGACGCGCCGGGCGCCGCGCGGCGTGCAGCGCCGGTGCGGCGGGACTTCCACACAACCTCATCCGTTAAGCCATGCCTTTTCGAACCATCGTGATCCTGACAGCCGCGGCCGTCGTGCTGGCCGGCTGCGTCGTGGTGCCGGCGCGTCCGGTGTATTACCGGCCGGCGCCGGTCGTCGTATATTGATCGCGCCGGCCGGCTGGCGATCGACAGGATCGATATGCCGTTCGAACCGGATGTCGACGAAACCGGCCGGGCGGACACCGGACACGGCGCGCGACGCGCCGCGGACGCGCCGGCATCGCGCCGTGCGGCGCCGGCCCGACGCATGCAAGGAGAGCACGACGATGAGCTTCAGCCGGACGGCGGGCACGCCCGCCGGCAGCATGCGGCGGGCGCGCCGCGCATGGCGGAGCAGCCCGCGTTGAGCGACGCCGATCCGGACGCGGAACTCGTCGCGCGGGTCGGCGCGCGCGACACGTCGGCCGTGCGCGTGCTCGTCGCACGCAAGCTGCCGCGCCTGCTTGCGCTCGCGACGCGCATGCTCGGCGACCGGACCGAAGCCGAAGACGTTGCGCAGGAAACCTTCCTGCGGATCTGGCATCACGCGCCGCGCTGGCGGGACGGCGAAGCGCGCTTCGACACGTGGCTGCATCGCGTGGTGCTGAACCTGTGCTACGACCGGTTGCGCGGGCGGCGCGAGGAGCCGGTCGACACGCTGCCCGACGTGCCCGACCCGCAACCCGAGCCGGCCGCGCACGCGGAATTGCGCGCGCGCGATGCGCGCGTGCGCGAGGCGCTCGCCGCGTTGCCGCCCAGGCAGCGGGAAGCGCTCGTGCTCCAGTACTATCAGGACATGTCGAACGTTGAAGCGGCCAACCTGATGGGCATCACCGTCGATGCGCTGGAAAGCCTGCTCGCGCGCGCGAGGCGCAACCTGCGCGCGCAACTGGCCGGCGACCCACCTAGCGAGGACAAGCGATGACACCCGAACGATTCCGTACCATCGTCGCCGCGTACGGCTCGGATGCGCGGCGCTGGCCGCGCGACGAACGCGCGGCGGCCGAAGCGTGGGCGCAAGCGCATCCGCACGACGCGCTCGACGCGCTCGACGATGCCGCCGCGCTCGATGCCTGGCTCATGCAGGACACGGTCGCGCCGCCCGCGCCGGCGCTCGTCGAACGCATCGTCGCTTCGGCGCCCGCGCCGAAGCGTGCGCGGCGCCGGGGCACGGTGTGGTGGTCGGGCGCGGCGTTCGCCGGTGTCGGGCTGGCCGGCGCGCTGGCGGGCGCGGTGGCCGTGTCGATGCTGATGCTCGGCAGCGCGCCGATCGCGCAACACGAACCGGGCTACCTGACGACGACGTTCGGCGGCCCGGGCATCGACGGAGGCGACGAATGAGCGAACGCGGCTGGAAATTCATGCTCGTCGGGTCGGTCGTGTTGAACGTGTTCATGCTCGGCGCGATCGGCGGCGGCGCGTATCAGTGGTTTTCGACGCATCGTGGCCTGGATGGGGCCGGGATGCCGGGACAGCGCACGGCATTGCGGTTCGCCGCGGACGAATTGTCCGACGCGCGTCAGCAAGCGTTTGCGGCGGCGCTGAAGGCGGCGCGCAACGAAGGTCGGGATTTCGCGCGGGAAGGGCGTGACGGGCGGATCACGGTGCTGGATCTGCTGGCGGCGCCGCAACTCGATCGTGCGGCGATCGACGCGGCGCTCGATCGGACACGGGCGGCCGATAGTGCGTTGCGGCGGCAGGTCGAGCGCAGCATCGTCGATTTCGCGGCGACGCTGACGCCCGACGAGCGCGTGAAATTCGTCGACGGGTTGCGGCGCAGCGGGAACTGGCGGCTGCCGGCGAGGTTTCAGAAGAAGCACGACGCGGCGGGGAGCCAGTAACTGGCGTGGCGTGACGACGCGTCACGCTCGCGAATCGGTTGGCGGCGATCTCGAGTGCCGCGACGGAGGCGAATCATGGATCGAAGCGAAGACTTGATCGTGCGCACCATGTCGGCCGACGAGGTGGCCATGTCGGTCGAATGGGCGGCAGCCGAAGGGTGGAACCCCGGCCTGCATGATCCGCCGTGTTTCAGGGAAGCGGACCCGGCCGGTTTTTTCGTCGGCGTGTGGCGTGGCGATCCGGTCGCGTGCCTTGCTGCCGTCGCGTATGACGAACGCTTTGGCTTCATCGGTCTGTACATCGTGAAACCCGGGTTTCGCGGCAAAGGCTTCGGCATGCGAATCTGGCAGCACGGCATGCGTTACCTGGGAGACCGCAATGTCGGTCTTGACGGTGTCGTGGCCCAACAGGCGAACTACCGGAAGTCCGGGTTCCGGCTCGCGTATCGCAACATCCGCTATCAGGGGCACGTGGACGGCATCGGATGCGCGCACGCGGCCGCGGCGGCCGAGGTCCCGTTCGAGCAGTTGCTGGCGTACGATCGCCAGTGTTTTCCTGCGCCGCGCGCGCGTTTCGTCTCCGCGTGGCTCGCGCAGCCGGATGCCGTTGCGCTCGCAACGGTCGACGCGGGTCGCATCACCGGATACGGCGTGGTGCGCCGCTGCAACGCCGGCTGCAAGATCGGCCCGCTGTTCGCCGATGACGCCGGCGTCGCCACGGGGCTGTTTCGCGCGCTGGCGGCGCGCATGCCCGGCGAGGTGATCGTGCTCGACGTGCCGGAAACGAATCCCGCGGCCGTCGCGCTGGCGGAACGGCACGGCATGTCGAGCGTCTTCGAAACCGCACGGATGTATACGAAGGAAGCGCCCGCGATCGCGATCGACCGCGTGTTCGGGGTGACGTCGTTCGAGCTGGGGTGACGGTCACGAACAGGCTCGGACGATTGCCGTCCGGCAGCTCGTGATGGAGGGAACGCCAGTGCGCGGAAATCTCGTCACGTTCTCCATTCCGCATTCAACATGGCTGCGACCGAGCCGGCCATTGCCACGGAATCCGGCAACGCATCGAATTCGTGACGCTCGTCATCGGCTCGAATGGCGGGCGCTCGGAAGCAGCACACACCGATCGCGACAGGGGCCGGAGCGCGATCAATGCTCCTGTTGCCGACCTGCCGGCGGTGCCGAACGATCTGACGATCGGGCACGGCACGCGCGCAGCTCGCCGCTGCTTGAAAGCCGACAGCAAGCGACACATCCGCGCGCCGAACCCGAAATATTTCGCTCATCCCGCGACGGATTTCCCGCCACCCTCCGTTAAACACGGGTACGCATCGCGAGAGCCCCCGTCATGGACCACCCGAACGACATCTCACCGGCCGCCATCGCGCTGAACCGCTTCGGTCTCGGCGCGCGGGCCGACGAAGCGCCGCCTGCCGATCCGAAGGCCGCGCTGGTCGCCCAGCTCGACCGCTACGACCCGAGGCCGGCCGCATGGGCCGGCGAGCCGGACGCGATCACGCTCGCCACGCGCTTCGCGACGACCCGCAACACGATGACGGGCGACGACGCGGCGGCCAGGCGCGCGAGTGCGCAGTCGATCCGTCGCGACGGCCATGACGCCTATCGCAGCGCCGTCACCGCGCGGTTGAACAGCGCGCTCGCCACGTCCACGCCGTTCGTCGAGCGTCTGGTGCATTTCTGGTCGAACCATTTCGCGGTGTCGGTCGACAAGGGGCCGGTCGCCGCGTATGCGGGCGCATTCGAGCGCGATGCGATCCGCCCGCACGTGCTCGGCCGCTTCGAGGACATGCTCGTCGCGGTCGAGCAGCATCCCGCGATGCAGCTGTTCCTCGACCAGGCGCGCTCGGTCGGCCCCGACAGCCCGGCCGCACTGCGCGCCGAAGCCCGCCAGCCGGCGGCACGGCGCGGCCTCAACGAGAACCTCGCGCGCGAAATCATGGAGCTGCACACGCTCGGGGTACGCACCGGCTACACGCAAGCGGACGTGACGGAATTCGCGCGTGCGCTGACCGGCTGGAGCATCGCCGGCGGACGCGGGCCGCAGCCCGGCGATGCGGCGCCCGGGGCGTTCGTGTTCCGCCCGAAACTGCACGAACCGGGCGCGCGCACGGTGATGAGCCGCACCTACGACCAGCCGGGCGACGCGCAAGCGCGCGCGATCCTGGGCGATCTGGCGCGTTCGCCGGCGACGGGCCGGCATGTCGCGTTCCAGCTCGCCCGACATTTCGTCGCCGACGATCCGCCGCGCGCGCTCACCGACCGGCTCGCCCGTGCGTTCGATACGAGCGGCGGCGATTTGCCGACCGTCTATCGCGCGCTGGTCGATGCGCCAGACGCATGGTCGCCGGTCAATCGCAAGTTCAAGACGCCGTGGGAGTGGGCCGTGTCGTCGCTGCGCGGGCTCGGCTGGCGCGATACCGGCGACCTGAAGGCCGCGCCGCTGCTCGCGCAGCTCGGCCAGCCGGTATGGCGGCCCGGGTCGCCGGCCGGCTACGACGACGTCGCCGCGAGCTGGGCCGCACCCGACGCGCTGGTGCGCCGCGTCGAGATCGCGCAGCGGTTTGCCGCCCGCACGGGCGACCGGCTCGACCCGCGCACGCTCGGCAATACGCTGCTGGCCGGCTCGCTGAGCGCACCGACGGCGACGGCACTGTCGCGTGCCGAGAGCGCGACCACGTCGCTTGCACTGCTGCTCGTGTCGCCCGATTTTCAACGGAGATGAACATGGCCCGATCCCTTACCCGTCGACATTTCCTGAGCATCGCCGCCGCCGGTGCGGGCGCGATCCTCGTCGCGCCGCGCATCGTGTTCGCGAACGTCGAAACCGACCGGCGCTTCGTGTTCGTGATCCAGCGCGGCGCGGCCGACGGGCTGAACATCGTCGTCCCGTATGCGGAACCCGCGTATGCGTCGTTGCGCGGCCCGCTGGCGATCGACGCGTCGACGGCGACCCGCATCGACGGCACGTTCGCGCTGCATCCGTCGCTCGTGCGGACCGCGCAGATGGTTCGCGACAAAGAGGCGCTGTTCGTCCACGCGATCGCGTCGCCGTATCGCGACCGCTCGCATTTCGACGGCCAGAACGTGCTCGAGACGGGCGGGCGCGCGCCGTACCGGGTGAAGGACGGCTGGCTGAACCGGCTCGCCGCGATGTTGCCGGCGACGCGGGACAACGCGATCGCGTTCGCGCCGACGGTGCCGCTCGCGTTGCGCGGCAGCGTGCAGGCCGCGTCGTATGCGGCGTCCGGGTTGCCGGCCGCACCGGACGACCTGCTCGCGCGCGTGTCGGCGCTGTACGAGGCCGACGCGCAGCTCGGGCCGCTGTGGCAATCGGCGATGGCCGCGCGCGGTCTCGCCGGCGACGCGCATGCGCGCCAGGATCCGGCGGGCGTCGGCAAGCTCGCGGCGACGTTTCTCGCGCGCGACGACGGCCCGCGGATCGCGATGATCGAGACGGGCGGCTGGGACACGCACAGCGCGCAGAACGCGCGGCTCGCGAATCAGTTGAAGGCGCTCGACACGATGCTCGCCGCGTTGCGCGACGGTCTCGGGCCCGTGTGGCAGCGGACCACGGTGCTCGTCGCGACCGAGTTCGGCCGCACGGCCGCCGCGAACGGCACGGGCGGCACCGATCACGGGCAGGCGTCGGTCGCGATGCTGGCGGGCGGGGCGGTCGCGGGCGGACGCGTGATCGCCGACTGGCCGGGCCTGCGGCCGGGCGACCTGTACGAAGGGCGCGACCTGAAGCCGACCGCGTCGCTCGACGCGCTGATCGCGGGCGCGGCCGCCGAAAGCCTGCGGCTCGATCCCGCTCATACCGCGTCGACGCTGTTCGCGGAAAGCGGCGCGACGCGGCCGATGACGGGCCTCGTTCGCGGAACCGCGTGACGCGCGGAGTGATGCGCAGCTCGATGCACGGCGTACGCGGGTTCGCCTCCGCTGACCGATCAATTACACAACAGGGAGAATCGACGATGAAGATCCGATCCGTATCGCTTGCCGTATGGGTGACGACGAGCGCGGCGCTGCTGTCCTCGTGCGTGGTCGAACCCGCGCGGCCGCCGCAGCCTGCGCCGGTCGCCGAAGTGATGCCGCCGCCGCCCGCGCCCGGTTATCGCTGGGCGAAAGGTCATTACCGCTGGGCCGGCAACCACTGGGCGTGGGTGCCCGGGCACTGGGCCGCCGTATATTGAAGCAGGGGCCGGCGCGCCGTTCACCAGCCGATCCGGTGCTTCTCCTCGGTTTCGCTGTGTCGCCAGTCGTCGTCCGCGTGCAGATACTGGCTCGTCGTCGTCAGCGATACGTGTCCGAGGTTGTCGCGCACGAGCCGCAGGTCGACGCGTCCGTCCGCCATGTGCGAACCCGCGCTGTGGCGCAGCCAGTGGGCCGATGCCTGTTCGAGCACGCGCGCCTGTTGTTCGCCTGCATCCCCTTGCGCACGCAACCGCTCGGCCGCGAACCTGAACACCAGCTTCACGATCCGGTGCAGCGCCGCGCGCGTGAGCGGCTTGCGCGTGCGACCGGCGGGCAGCACGAGCGGCGTGGCTTCGCCGTCGGCCGGCAGCGCGGGCAGGCCATGCGCGCGCCGGTAGCGCGCGAGCTCGGCCATCATCTCGGCGGTGGCCGGCACGAGGCGCTGGCGGCCGCCTTTGCCGGTCACGTCGAGCCACCAGCGATCGCGCCCGTTCGCATCGCGCCGTGCAAAGAATTGCCCCATCGTCGTGTCGGCCGCCTCGGTGATGCGCAGTCCGCCGAGATACAGCAGCGTGAACACCCAGCGCGCGCGATCCGCATGGAAGGCGGCACGCGCATCGTCGCGCGGCATCGCGGCGATCGCATCCTTGACCACCTGCCACAGCGGCGGCCCGAGATGGCGCGTGACGCGCGGCGCGGGCCGCCGTTGCCGCTGCCGCGACAGCGCGAGCGGATTGCCGGCCAGATAGCCGGCCTGCACGAGCCACGAGAACATCACGTTCAGGATCACCATCGCCTGCCGCTGGCTGGCCGCCGACAGCGGCCCGTAGAACGGCCGCCAGCGCGGGTCGCCGCGCGGATGCTTGCGGCCGCCGTTCGCGCACCACACGTCGGCGGGCGCGGGCGCGAGCAGGAACTGCCGGTACACGACGAGATCCTCGTGCGTGAGCGACGACAGCGGCTTGCCGCACGCGATCACGGCCCACAGCAGCAGGCGCTCGGCCTCCTTGCGGTAGTTCTGGAACGTGGTGGGCGTATCGACGAAGCGTGCGAGCCATGCGCGCACGGCGTCGAGATCATGGTTCGCGGCGATCTGCGGATGCGCGCTCGTGGAGCGATTGGTGCCCGCGCGTCCGTCGAGTGCGGCCGGCACGGTCAGCGCGTCGATCGGCTGCGGCCGCAGCGCGGTGTCGGACGGAACGGGTGAGGTCATGCGAACAGGGAGCGCGGCTCGCCCGTGGCCGGGCGGGCTCACGCGGCGCGACGAAGCGTACGAGGAAACGCCGATGGTAATACACGATCACGACTTGGCGAAACGGAACGGGTTTCCGGCTGGCGCTTATACCGTCCGCATCGGCCGTTTCGGTGCAGACCGCTTCCTGCTTTCCGGCGTTAACAGCCCGTCCACGAATCCGGCTTCCCGGCCTGTCGAACGCCTCACCCCAGCGACAACACGCTGTTCAGCAACGTCCGCACGAGCGTCGCCTGTCGCGTGACACCCGTCTTGGAAAAGATCGCCCGCAGGTGCGAGCGCGCGGTGTTCTTGCTGATGTCGAGTTCGTCGGCCGCTTCCTCGAGCGTCGATCCGTTGACGAGCGCGAGCGCCAGCGCGGTCTCGGCCGGCGTGAGATCGAACAGCTTGCGCACGATGTCGTGAGACGCCTGCGACTTGCGCTCCGCATCGCGGATGAAGATCGCGCACGCGGGCCGGCGCGGATTGTCCTCCGACCATTCGCTGAGCGGGACCGTACGGATCAGCACGCCGAGCGGCGGCTTGCCGGACGGGCGCGGCACGGCAATCGCCTGCGCGACCGACGGCGCGCCGCCCGCGCGCTCCGCGAGCACCTGGCGGATGAGCTTTTGCAGCTTGCGGTCCTCCAGCGGATACGATGCCTCGAGCGCGCCGGCACGCACGCGCAGGCCGTCGCATTCGGCGAAGATCTCGTCCGCGACGGAATTGGTCTTCATGATCGTGCCGCGCTCGTCGAGGATCGCGGTCGCGACGAGCATGCGGTCGATCGCGCTCGCATACAGCGTGCGCTCCGATTCGACCATCCCGAACTTCGCATGCAGCCGCACCGCGCGCTTCAGGTGCGGCAGCAACGCATTGCAGACAGCCTTGTCGGTCGCCGAGAACGCGCGGCCGTGATGCGAGCGGCACACGCGGAAGCGGCATTCGATCCCGTCGGGCGTGCGCAGGTCGGCGCCCATCAGGTAGCCGACGTCGAACGGCTCGAGGAACTCGCGATACATCGCGCTGCGGCGCCACACGCCGACGCCGAGCAGCTCGTCGACGGTGACGACGCGATCGCTCGGCAGGTTCACGAACGGATCGAGCGCGTAATAGTAGTTGTTGTACGACGCGACGCCCGACAGCGGCGCGCTCGCCGCGGACGCATTGATCATCAGCCCCGCGTGGCCGCTGGCGGGCCAGCGCAGGATCATCGTCACGTAGTTCGCGTCCAGGTGCAGGCGGATCTGTTCGAGCGCGCCGCCCCACGGCACGTCTTCCAGCGGGCCTTCGTAGATTGTCGCGAGCAGCGCGTCGTACTGCTCGAGCGTCAGTTTCGATTGGGCAAGGCACGGGGGAAGGGCCGGGGGCGCCGTGGTCATCGGGTTGTCTCCTGTTGCCGCCGCCGGGTCGCGGTGCGCCGGGCGTGCGGGTGCGTGCATGCGCGAATGCGGACCGCCGGCGGCGGCGCGCGGTTGCCTGCACCGGAATACGGTAACGTGCCCGTGCAGACGTGACATCCCACGAATGAGGGTGGCGGCGTGCGCGCTGTAAGCCATTTGTGAACTTTGCCGGCGCAGCATTCGTCTAATCGGCCCGCCAACGCTTCCCGAGGACCATCAGATGAATCGCAACACCAGAACGCTGCTCGGCGCGGCCTTGATTGCCGGCACCACGCTGCTCGCCGGATGCCAGACCGGCGCGGCCGCGCCGGATGCACGCGCGGACCGCCCGGCCGACGGCCGGCCCGTGACCCGGACCGTTTATGTCGCGTCGCAGGCGGCGCGCTGCACGGGCGTCGCGCCGATGGACTGCCTGCAGGTGCGCAGCGGCCCGGCCGAGCCTTGGAGCCTGTGGTACGCGGGCATCGAGGGCTTTGCGTACCAGCCCGGCTATCAATATGTGCTGGAAGTCGACGAATATCGCGTCGCGCAGCCGCCGGCCGACGGTTCGTCGATCCGCTGGGTGCTCAAGCGGGTCGTCGAGCGCCGCCCGGTGAGCTGACGGCCGCGCCTGCCCGCGGCGGCGCTTACGCGGACGGCCGCGGCGCGACCGGCCGCGGCGGCGCGGCGGTATCGATCCGCCGGAACACGACGGACGACAGCAGCGTGACCGCGCCCATGCAGACGAACGACAGCATGAAGCCGTTCGCCATCGAGCCCCAATGCGCGGCGAACAGGTTCACGAGCCCGCCGCCGATCGATACGCCGAGCCCCATCGCCAGCATCTGCATCATCGTGAACAGGCTGTTGCCGCTGCCGGCGTCGGCGTGCGACAGGCCCTTGAGCGTCACGGCGTTCATCGCGGCGAACTGCATCGAGTTCGCGGCGCCGAACACGACCAGCAACGCCATCTCCAGCACCGGCGCGGGCCGGGCCGACACCAGCGCGAACCCGGCGATCGCGCCACCGACGATCCCCGTGTTCACGACCAGGAACGCCGCATAACCGAAGCGTTTCGCGAGGGGCGCGATCCAGCGTTTCGCGATCACGCCGGCGATCGCGGCCGGCAGCAGCATCATCCCCGACTGCAGCGGCGTATAGCCGAGCTGCACCTGCATCAGAAGCGGCAGCATGAACGGCACCGAGCTCGTGCCGATCCGGCACAGCAGGTTGCCGAGCAGCCCCGCGCCGAAGTTCGGCTCGCGGAACAGCCCGAGCCGGAACAGCGGTTGCGCGCGGCGCCGGGCATGGGGCAGGTACGCGAGCGCGCTCGCCACGCCGAGCACGGCCAGCCCAGTCGCCCAGCCGGCGCGGTGCGCGCGCATCGGCGGATCGATCGCGAGCGACAGCGCGATCATCGCGACCGACAGCAGCGCGCAGCCGACGAAGTCGAACGGCGGCGGCTGCATCGCCTGGTCGTGCGGCAGGAAGCGCTGCACCGCGATGAAGCCGACCACGCCGACCGGCACGTTGACGATGAACACCCAGTGCCAGGAAATCGCCTGCGTGAGCCAGCCGCCGAGCGTCGGCCCGACGATCGGGCCGAGCTGCGCCGCGATCGACACGAACGCGATCGCCGCGACGTACCGTTCGCCCGGCACGCGGCGCAACACGGCGAGCCGCCCGATCGGCAGCAGCATCGAGCCGCCGATGCCCTGCACGGCGCGCGCGACGACGAGCTGGCCGAGCGTGTGCGACGCCGCGCAGCCGATCGATGCGAGCGAGAACACCAGGATCGCTGCGGAAAACACGCGGCGCGTGCCGAAGCGGTCGGCGAGCCAGCCGGATGCCGGCGTGAGCATCGCCATCGTCAGCGTATAGACGACCACGACCGGCTGCATCGCGAGCGGCGACGCATGCAGGCTTTGTGCGATCGACGGCAGCGCGGTGTTGACGATCGTCGTGTCGAGCGACTGCATGAAGAACGCGGCGGCGACGATCCACAGCAGCGCGGAGTGTGAGGGTTCGCGGGACATGACGAAACGGGAAGTGCGGCGACCGGCGCGGCGGCGACGTGCCGGGCGGCGCGGCCCGGCAGCAGCAGGCGCGCGCCGGCGCACGGCCGGTCTACGAGCACTCGATGGTACCGATTCCGCTGGTCATCGGGAAGATGCCTCGATGCGCTGAACGGCGACCGGCCGCCCGCGCTGCCCGACGTCGAATCCATCCGCTCGCCGCGAAGCGGCTCAACCAGCCGGCGGGCACGCTGCTGAAGCTGCTGGAAACCAGCGACCTGCGCGCGCCCGGCGCGGTCGATCAAAGCGGGTAGCGCACGTTGTTACCGGACGGCGACGCTTCGCGCGGCATCCGGCCGGGTCCCCGCCGGCCGGTCCGCGCGCCACGCACCGCGTCGCCGTGTCATGCCGCGCGTTTCTGCGAAAGCACCAGCAGCGCGCCGTTCCTGTCCTCCAGCACCGCGCGGTATTCGTGCGGGCCGGCCTGCACCGGCACGCGCACCGACGCACCGGCTTTCACGACCCGCGCCATCGCCGCGTACAGGTCGTCATCCTCATCGACCCGCAGCGTGAGCGCCGCGCGCTCGACGATCTGCTCGTCGCCGGCGACCAGCGCGATCGTCAGCGGGCCGCCGTCGAGCGCGCAATAGCGGTCGCCGTCGCGGAACTTCACGTTCAGGCCCAGTCCGTCGACGAACAGCGGCAGCGCCGTGTCGATGTCGTCGACCGGGTACAGCAGCATCGATACCTTCATTCCCTCTCTCCCTTGTCGTGATGTGTCCGGCGCGCACCGCACCGTCGTTCGATGCTAGCGCGCGGTGCCGGCCGCGACGCAGTCCGATCGGACGACGGTGAAACCCCTCTGTCCCCGCATGCGTGCCGTTACTCCAAACAGACGATGCCCGGGCGGGCCCGCGCGCCGACACTCCCATCCGTGGACCGTCGCTATTCGTCCGTATCGTGCGGGCGGCCTGCGCGACCCCGACTCGTCCAACATACATGGAGACGCACGCAATGAAGTTTTCCCTCATCTACGAAGCCCAGACCACCGACGCATCGCGCGAGGGCGACCACCGGGTGTTCAAGGAGACGGTCGAACAGGCGCTGCTGGCCGAGCAGGTCGGTTTCGACACGATCTGGTGCGTGGAGCACACGTCGCTGACCAACTATGCGCACATGAGCGCGCCGGAAACCTTCCTTGCGTACCTGGCCGGCCGCACGACGCGCATCGGCCTCGGTCACGGCGTCGTGTGCCTGCCGCCGGCGATGAACCATCCGATCAAGGTCGCCGAGCGCGTCGCGCTGCTCGACATCCTGTCGGGCGGCCGCGTGCATTTCGGCGTCGGCAAGGGCGGCAGCCAGCAGGAAGCCGGCGCGTTCGGCTACGACCTCAACGAACTGCAGCCGATGATCGACGAGTCGATGTACCTGGTGCCGAAGATGTTCGTGCAGGACGAGATCGAGCACGACGGCAAGTACATCAAGATTCCGAAGCGTCCGATCCACCCGAAGCCGTTCCAGGATCCGCATCCGCCGATGTACCTCGCCTGCACGAACACCGACGCGCTGCTGCGCGCCGGCCAGCGCGGAATGGGCGCGCTGGTGCTCGGCTTCGGCGGCCCCGATGAGGTCGCGAAGAAGAACGCGATCTATCGCGAAGCGTGGGCGAACCGCAAGCCGGAAGACCAGGTCGGCTTCCGCCCGACCCAGCACCTCGCGGCGCTGTGCCCGACGGTCGTGATGGCCGACGGCCAGAAGGCCCGCAAGATCGGCATCCGTGGCCAGCGCTACTTCATGGAATCGCTTGCGTACTGGTACACGGGCGGCGAGCGTCCGGACCCGGCGAAGTGGGGCGACGACCTCGTGCAGGCCGATACCGGCGAGATGGTGATCCGCTCGCGCTTCGCGTCGGAGGAAGTCGTCGTGAACTTCGCCGATCCGGCGCTCGCGATGATGAACCCGAACCATGCGTACGGCACGGTGGACGACTGCATCGGCTACGTTGGCCGCCTGCAGGAAGCGGGCGTCGACGAAGTGCTGTTCCTGTGCCAGATGGGCACGGTGCCGCACGACGCGCAGATGGAGACGATCCGCAACATCGGCGAGCACGTGATCCCGTTCTTCAACAAGGAGCAGGAGCGCGCCTGCGCATAAGGCGACGCGTGTCGCGCCACGCCGTGCCCGTCGTCCCTTCGGACGATGCGGCGCGGCCGCGCGAAGCCGACCATCGGCAGCAGGAACCCTCGCTCGCGGCGCCGCCCGCGACGAATCACATAGAGAGAGAACGGGGTGGGCGCCGCCGCGCGCGCTCCGTATCACAGGAGACATTCGTGCATCGCGACAACGATTCGAACGCACTGGCCGCCACGCTGATCGCCCGCGCCGAGGCGCTCGCGCCGACGCTGGCCGGCCGCGCCGCGCAGGCGGACGCGCTGGGCCGCATCCCGGCCGAGACGATCGCCGACATGCAGGCCGCCGGCTTCTTCAAGGTGCTGCAGCCGAAACGCTATGGTGGCTACGAGCTCGATCCGCAAACCTTCTTCGACATCCAGATGGCGCTCGCGCGCGGCTGCATGTCGACTGCGTGGGTGTACGGCGTCGTCGGCGTGCACAACTGGCAGCTCGCGCTGTTCGACGAGCGTGCGCAGCAGGACGTATGGGGCAAGGATCCCGCGACGCTGATCGCGTCGACCTACATGCCGGTCGGCCGCGTGACGCCGGTGGACGGCGGCTTCCGCCTGTCCGGCCACTGGAAGTTCTCGAGCGGCAGCGAACTGTGCGAATGGGTGTTCCTCGGCGCGCTGGTGCCGCCGGCCGAGGCCGGCCAGCCGCCGGAATACCGCACGTTCCTGCTGCCGAAATCCGACTACCGGATCCAGCAGGACTGGGACGTGCTCGGCCTGCGCGCGACCGGCAGCCACGACATCGTCGTCGACGACGTGTTCGTGCCTGCGTACCGCACGCACAAGGCGATCGACGGAATGATGGGCACGAGCCCGGGCCTGGCCGTCAACGACGCGCCGCTGTTCAGGCTGCCGTTCGCGCAGATCTTCGTGCGTGCGGTGTGCACGTCGTGCATCGGCGCGCTGCAGGGCGCGCTCGACGATTTCACCGGCTATGCGGCCACGCGCGTGTCGGCCAACAGCGGCGCGAAGACGACCGACGATCCGGGCGCGCAGAACGCGTGCGCGAACGCGGCCGTCGCGATCGACGAGATGAAGGTGCTGCTCAAGCGCAATTTCGCGGAACTGATGGCGTCGGTGACGGGCGGCCCGGCCGTGTCGATCGAGCGCCGCGTGCATTTCCGCTACCAGTCAGCGCAGGTCGCCGAGCGTTGCGCGCAGGCCGCGAACGCGCTGCTGCGCTATGCGGGCGGCAACGGCATCTATCACCGCAATCCGCTGGTGCGCCGCTTCCTCGACCTGCACGCGGCCCGCGCGCACTACGCGAACAACGTGGACCGCTTCGGCCAGAACCTCGGCGCCGTGATGCTCGGCCGCGAGAACACGGACTACTTCATCTGACGAGGCCGCGATGAACGACACGCAAGCGCAGCAATACGTGTTCGACGTCGTGGTCGTCGGCTCGGGCGCGGGCGCGCTGCTCGCGGCGTGCCGCGCGGCCGACCGCGGGCTGTCCGTCGTCGTGATCGAGAAGACGGCGCTGTACGGCGGCACGTCGGCGATCTCGGGCGGCGGCATCTGGGTGCCGTGCAACCACCATATCGCGGAACTCGGCGCGACCGACACGCGCGAGGCTGCGCGCCGCTATCTCGACGCGTGCACGGCCGGCGCATCGTCGCGCGAGCGGCTCGACGCGTATCTCGACCAGGCGCCCGAGATGCTGCGTTACCTCGAAACGAAGACGCCGGTGCGCTACCAGGCGCTGCCGAAGTACGCGGACTATTTCCAGAAGCTGCCGGGCGCGATGCCGGGCTATCGCGCGCTCGATCCGCTGCCGTTCGACGGTGGGCTGCTCGGCGACGAACTCGACCGGCTGCGTCCGCCGTCGCCCGGCACGCTGATCGGCGGCCGCGTGGCCGTGACGTCGAAGGAGGCGCACACGCTGTTCTCGCGCGGGCCGGGCTTCATGAGGCTCGCGATCGCGCAGTTCGGCCGCTACTGGCTCGATTTCGGCGTGCGCCGCCGCACGCGGCGCGACCGGCGCCTGACGCTCGGCAACGCGTTGATCGGCGGGCTGCGCCGCGCGCTGCTCGAGCGCAACGTGCCCGTGTGGCTCGACACGCCGATGCGCGACCTGCTCGACGTCGACGGCCGCGTGACTGGCGTGCGCGCGCAGCGCTTCGGGCAGCCGGTGACGATCGCCGCGCGGCGCGGCGTGATCCTCGGCGCGGGCGGCTTCGAGCGCAACCAGCCGATGCGCGAACGCTACCTGCCGCAACCGACGCAGATGCAATGGAGCGCGACGCCGCCTGCCAACACCGGCGACGCGATCGCCGAAGGCCACCGGCTCGGCGGCGCGCTCGCGCTGATGGAACACGTATGGGGCGCGCCTACGGTCGGCGTCGCGGGCGAGGAGAAGCAACGCGCGCTGTTCGTCGAGCGCAACCTGCCCGGCTGCGTGATCGTCAACGGTCTCGGCAAGCGCTTCGTCAACGAAGCCGCGCCGTATTCGGAATTCGTGCCGGCGATGTATCGCGACCATGCGCGCACCGGCGCGTGCGTGCCGGCGTGGATGGTGTTCGACGCGCGCTTTCGCCGCAAGTATCCGTGCGGGCCGATCATGCCGGCGTCGATGATGCCCGATTCCCGCATTCCGGACGCGTTTCGCGACGTGCTCGTGAAGGCCGACACGATCGATGCGCTCGCCGTGCGGATCGGCGTCGATGCGGCCGGGCTGCACGACACGCTGCGCGACATGGCGCGTTACGCGGCAACCGGTATCGACGAAGCGTTCGGCAAGGGCGACAACCTGTTCGACACGTACTACGGCGATCCGAAGAACCGGCCGAATCCGTGCCTCGGGCCGGTCGACGAGGCGCCGTTCTACGCGGTGCGGATCGACGCGGGCGACATCGGCACGAAGGGCGGGCTCGTCACCGACGCGCACGCGCGCGTGCTGCGCGCCGATGGCGCGCCGATCGACGGCCTCTATGCAATCGGCAACACCAGTGCATCGGTGATGGGCGCGAGCTACCCCGGCGCGGGCTCGACGCTCGGTCCGGCGATGACCTTCGGGTTCATCGCCGCCGACCACCTGGCCGCGCAAGCGGCCGACGCCGGCGGCCGGTCATCCCGGCCGTCCACGACTGAACTTGACGGAGTCCAACCATGAGCGATCTCACCACCCATCCGCTGCGCACCGACATGCTGCTCGCGATGCGCCGCCTCGCGCGCTCCGTCACGGTCATCAGCAGCGCGCACGACGGCCGGCGCTACTCGATGTCCGCGACGGCGGTCGATTCGCTGTCGACCGATCCGCCGTCGCTGCTGATCTGCATCAACCGCAATGCGTCGCTGTATCCGCCGCTCGATGCGGGGGCGCCGTTCTGCGTGAACGTGCTGTCGGCACGGCATGAAGGCATCGCGATCGATTGCAGCGGCCGCCTGAAGGGCGAGGCGCGCTTCACGACCGGCGAGTGGCACACGTCGCCGCTGGGTGTGCCGTATCTGCACGATTCGCAGGCGAGCCTCGTGTGCGAGCAGGACGGCCGCTTCGAATACGGCACGCATACGGTGTTCATCGGGCGCATTCGCGAGGTGCTGATGAGCGGTGACGTCGATCCGCTCGTCTATCTCGACGGTGCGTACACGACGCCCGGCGCGCCCGCGGCCCGCGCGGCCGCGTGACGGCGGTGTGCGTTTTACCGCATCGGAACGAGACGATCCATGACACGCAGATTGAACCGCAATATCGAGAATGGTGCGGACACGACGATCGTGCACGAGTTCGTGCAGCTGATCGGCGCGGCGGCAGCGCAGGTGCTGAACGCGTTCGCCGGTGTTGCGCCAGCGCTGGCGCTGGCGTCGAACGACGCGCGGTGCCGTGCGGGAGAAGCCGGCTGGCATACGGCTTCGGCGGGTGCGGCCGGCGCGGCTCGCGCAGCATGAGGAGCCGGCGATGAGCGATCCCCGATTTCACCGGCTGACCGTGGCCGACGTCATCGCCGAAAGCGACGACGCGTGCTCGTTCGTGTTCGACGTGCCCGCTGCGTTGCGCGATGCGTTCGCGTATCGGCCCGGCCAGTTCCTGACGCTGAACGTGCCATGCACGGACGCGACCGTCGCGCGCTGCTACTCGCTGTCGAGCGCGCCGGGCATCGACGCGGCGCCGAAGATCACCGTCAAGCGCGTGCGCGACGGCCGTGCGTCGAACTGGCTGTGCGACCGCATCCGCGCGGGCGATGCGCTCGACGTGCTGCCGCCGGCCGGCGTCTTCACGCCGCGCACGCTCGACGGCGACCTGCTGCTGTTCGCGGGCGGCAGCGGCATCACGCCGGTGCTGTCGATCCTGAAATCGGCGCTCGTGCACGGACGCGGGATGCTGACGCTGATCTATGCGAACCGCGACGAGCGCTCAGTGATCTTCCGCGACGAACTGCGGCAGCTCGCGCACCGCCACCCGGGCCGCCTGCGCGTGATCCACTGGCTCGACAGCGTGCAGGGCGTGCCGCTGCAGCGGCATCTCGAGGAACTCGCGCGGCCGTTCAGCCAGCAGGAGACGTTCATCTGCGGGCCGGCGCTGTTCATGGAGAACGCGCTCGCCGCGATGCTCGGCCTCGGGCTGCCGCGTGCGCGCGTGCATGTCGAGCGCTTCGCGTCGCTGCCCGATGCGCCGGCGCAGGCCGATCCGGCGGCATCGACCGCAACGGCGGCGGCGTCCGGCGATGACGATCGCGACGGCGACGGTGAAGGCGCGGCGATCGAGACGGTGCTCGACGGCGAGGCGTTCGCGTTCGACAGCGCGCCCGGCGAAACGCTGCTCGACGCGATGCTGCGCGCCGGCCTGCCTGCGCCGAATTCCTGCCGGATGGGGCAGTGCGGCGCGTGCATGTGCCGCGTCGAACGCGGCGCGGTGACGCTCGACAGCAACCACGTGCTCGACGACGACGAGATCGCGGCGGGCTGGACGCTCGCCTGCTGCGCGCGGCCCGCGAGCGACGCGCTGCGCGTGGTGTTCCCCGATTGAGCCGCGACGTGTCGATGGCACCGACGGCAACCCTGTTTCGACGCATATGACGATGGACAACGAAATCCTCACCACGCCCGCGCTGATCGCGCGGGCTGCCGCGCGCCACGGCGCGCATCCGGCGATCGAGTCGGAGCACGGCCGGCTGACCTATGCGGAACTCGACGCGGCGCGTCTCGAAGCGGCGCGCGCGCTGCTCGCGAGCGGCATCGACGCCGGCGACCGGGTCGCCGTATGGGCACCGAACCTGCCGCAATGGATTGTCGCGGCGCTGGCGATCCACACCGTCGGCGCGATCCTCGTGCCGGTCAACACGCGGATGAAGGGCATGGAAGTGGGCGGCATCCTGCACGACGGCGGCGCGCGGCTGCTGTTCTGCTGCGGCACCTTCCTCGGCGAATCCTATCCGGCGCTGCTCGCGCCGCACCGGCCCGCGACGCTCGAACGCGTCGTCGTGTTCGACGGCGAGCCGCCGTCCGGCGCGCACGATGAAACCTGGAATGCATTCCTCGCGCGCGGCGCGGCGGTGCCGCTCGCCGCCGTGCGCGAGCGGGAGGCGCAGGTGACGCCGGATACCGTGATGGACCTGATGTTCACGTCCGGCACGACGGGCCGCCCGAAGGGCGTGATGACCGCGCACGGACAGAACCTGCGCGCCGCGCAGGCGTGGGCGACGATCGCCGGCGTGCGCCGCGACGACCGCTACCTGATCGTCAATCCGTTCTTCCATACGTTCGGCTACAAGGCCGGCTGGCTCGCCGCGCTGTCGAGCGGCGCGACCGTGCTGCCGCATCTCGTGTTCCAGCCGGCCGACGTCTTGCGCCGCATCGCCGATGAACGCGTGTCGGTGCTGCCCGGCCCGCCGACGCTGTACTACGCGCTGCTCGATGCGCCCGATCGCGCGACGCGCGACCTGTCGTCGCTGCGGATCGCGGTGACGGGCGCGGCCGCGATCGCGCCGAGCCTGATCGAGCGGATGCGCGCGGAGCTCGGCTTCGAGACCGTGCTGACCGGCTACGGACTGACCGAATCATGCGGGTTCGCGACACTGTGCCGCCACGGCGACGACGCGGAGACGGTCGCCTGTACGTCGGGCCGCCCGATGCCGGGTGTCGAGCTGCGCATCGCGGGGCCGGACGGCGCGGCGCTCGGGCCGGACGAGACCGGCGAGATCTGGGTGCGCGGCTACAACGTGATGCGCGGCTACTTCAACCAGCCGGATGCGACGCGCGAAGCCGTCGACGCGGATGGCTGGCTGCATACCGGCGACCTCGGCTGTGTCGACGCGAACGGCAACCTGAAGATCACCGACCGGATCAAGGACATGTTCATCGTCGGCGGCTTCAACTGCTATCCGGCCGAGATCGAGCGGCTGCTGGCCGCGCATCCGGCGATCGCGCAGGTCGCGCTGGTCGGCGTGCCCGATGCGCGGCTCGGCGAGGTCGGGCATGCGTATGTCGTGTTGCGTCCCGGCGCGCACACCGACGCCGACGCACTGAACGACTGGGCGCGCAGCAACATGGCGAACTACAAGGTGCCGCGGCATTTCACGTTCGTCGAGCAACTGCCGACGAGCGCGGCCGGCAAGGTGCTGAAGTACCGGCTGCGCGCGGGCACCGAAGCAGCGGCCTGAACGCCGGCGCACGGCACGAAATCAACGGGACGAACGCATGAACGACAACGGATTTCCGCGGGGCGCGGTGCTCGTGTTCGGCGGCAGCGGCGGAATCGGGCAGGGCGTCGCGCTCGAATTCGCGCGCGCCGGCGTGCCGGTCGCGCTCGGCTATCGCAGCAAGGCGGAGGTGGCCGAACGCGTCGCGCGCGAGGTGCGCGACGCAGGCGTCGCGGCCACCACGCATCGCGTGGACGTGACCGATCCCGCGCAGATCGATGCGGCGCTCGCGGCCGCGATCGGCGCGCACGGCCGCGTGCACACGATCGTGTGGGCGGCCGGCCCGTTCGTGAACCAGCGTCGTATCGGCGACATGACGCACGACGACTGGCGTCGCGCGATCGAGGTCGAGACGGTCGGCTTCTTCAATGCGGCGAAGGCTGCATTGCCGCATTTCCGTGCGTCGGGCGGCGGGTCGTTCGTCACGCTCGGCTCGGCCGGGCATCTGCGCTGGCCGGATCGCGACGGACTGTCGGTCGCGCCGAAGGCGGCGAACGAGGCGCTGGTGAAGGGGCTCGCGCGCGAGGAAGGCCGTCACGAGATTCGCGCCAACTCGATCCTGGTCGGCGTGATCGAGGCCGGGATGTTTCCGGTGCTGCTCGAACAGGGGCAGTTCGACCAGGCGTGGATCGACGACACGCAGAAGATGCTCGCGCTCAAGCGCTGGGGGAAGGCGCACGATATCGGGCGTGCGGCGGTGTTCCTCGCGTCGGATCGCGCGAACTACATCACGGGGCAGCAGTTGAACGTGTCTGGCGGGTACGGGTTGTAGCGGATGCACAGGGCCCGCTCGGGAGAGCGGGCCCGGCAGACGAACGTTCGGTTGCTTTCGGCGCCGAATCCGCCGTATCGATCCCGGATCTTCGCGCCGCAGGCGCCCGGGAGCGACTGCCCGCATGCATGCGTCGAAGCGCATGAACGGCCGTCTCGGCGGCAACTGGTTGCGCGCGCACCGTCCTCGGTATTCACCCTGACCCGTGCCGCGCGCTTCTCGCATCCTCACCACGCGCGACTCGCGCGAGGTCACGTCGATGAAACATTTTCTGCCATGCGTCGCGTCATACGTGCTTGCACGCCGTTGCGATGCCGCGCGTGCCGACAGCCGCGCATGCTTGCCCGGCGCGCGTCGCGGCACCCGATGCATCGCTCCGCTGCATCGGGCACGGCGCTGAAGCGCCGAAAACAGATGCGTTCCTGAAACATTTCCGTCGATTCTCCCCCGCATCACCGCGGACGTTTGGCCGCGACGCTTGTCCCGTGCCGGTTCGCGCCGCATGGCACATGCCTTGCGGTTAGGCCGGGGCCGCTCGACACAACCGCGACTGATGGCAACGACAAATCGCGGGAGCGGCACGTAACGACATCGAAATATCGGGGATCGGATCGAGCCGCGGGATAGCGGCCCATCGTGCCGGACGCACTGCGTCGTATCGGCGGCACGCACGGGCATCGTACGCTCGATCCGTCAAACAGCAAGCTTGCTTGCAAGATGTCGTGCCGGGGGACCCGCCGCGCGTGGCGACATGCGCTGCACGTGGCGGGTCGGCGCGCCCGGCACATGTCGGGGGGACGCCCGTGAAAATGACAATGAACCAATGGGCAGCGCTGGCGATGGTAGTCACGGCCGGCGCGCACGCGCAGGAAATCTACCTGCAGGGCGGCACGCAGGGCGTCGGCATCGGCGCGGCCGTCAGCTTCAATTCGGTGCTGGGCGCGCACGCGGATTTCAACGCGATCAATCTGACGCATGACTTCACGGTGGCCGGCAACCGCTACCAGGACGACATCAAGTTGCGGCAAGGCGGCCTGTATGCGGACATCTTTCCGTGGCGCGGCAGCGGCTTTCGCGCGACGATCGGATTGCGCTTCAACGACGACGATATCCGCGGCGTGTCGGTGCCCACCGACGGGACCTACGTGTTCGCCGGAAAGCGTTTTCCGGCGCTGCCGGGGATGTACGCGGTCGCGGAGGCACGCTATCCGACCGTGATGCCGTATGTCGGGATCGGCTACGGGCACCGGCCGGCGTCGAAGGGGCTCGGTTTCGTCGCCGACCTGGGCGTCGCGTACGGCATCCCGCGCTGCTCGTACACGCTGTCGCCGCAACTCGCCGCCGCGGCCGGACCGCAGAAGAGCCAGATTCTGACCGCCAGCGGCCTCGACGAACTGAACCGGGTGATGTCGCGGTATCGGTGGTACCCGGTGCTGCAGATCGGGATCTCGTACCGGTTCTGAGCGGGACGCGCGTTATGGCACGGCCGCTCTCCGGCCGTTCGACGCTTCGTGCCGTGGCCGTATCCGCAGACCTTCCCGTTGCCTGTTGCTGGACTGCCGGAACGTCCGGCCGAACCGGCTCGAATCGATCGTCCTGGCAGTCACCTGGACCGTGCCGGCGCAGGCGTTCGTCGCAGTCGTTACCGGCACGATGTCGCCGATCGCGTCCGTGATTCTGGTCGCGGTGCTGGTGATGGTCGTGCGGCGCGCGTCGGATTCGACGCCGCGCCGCGCCGGACATCCCGCACGAGCGCAGATCACCCGTCGATGAATGGCCATTCGGCCGTCTTTTTTCGTCGCCGCGGCTGGATTACCTTGGTCAAAAGCAGTTCGACGCGTCGGGCCGACGGCGGAGCGTGGGTGGCGTCATGCCGCCCGCTGCCGCCGGCCAACGCCGACACCCGGCTTCCATCCGATCACGACGATGATAGCAATGCTTGCAATTCACCGCGTTGGCGCTATCATTGATAGCAATCTGGATGGAGGGACTCATGGCAAATCTTCTGGTGCGTAACGTGGATGACAGTATCGTTCAGAGCCTTCGAGAGCAGGCTGCGGCGAACGGCAGGAGTGCCGAGGCCGAACATCGGGCCATTCTGGCCGATGCGCTCGGCCGGCCGAAGCGAAGGACATTCGCGCAAGTGCTGATGAGCATGCCGGACGTCGGCGAAGACGCGGATTTCCAACGTGTTCAGGATTCCGGCGAGGTCAGGCGTGTTTTTGATTGATACGAACGTCATCAGCGAGATCAGGAAGGGCAAGCGAACCAACCGCGGCGTGCGCGGGTTCTTCATGCAGGCCGAGGCCGACGCGAGCCCGCTTTACCTGTCGATCGTGACGGTGGCCGAACTTCGGCGCGGCGTCGATCTGATCCGCCATCGCGGCGATCATCCGCAGGCGTCGGCGCTCGAGGCATGGATGGCGACGATTCTGTCCGGCTATGCGTCGAACATCCTGCCGGTCGATCTCGAGACCAGCCAGATGTGGGGCCATTTGCGCGTGCCCGATCCGGCCCACGCACTCGACAAACTGATCGCGGCCACCGCGCTGATCAACGATCTCACGGTCGTCACACGCAATGTCGACGATTTCGCCCGCACCGGCGTTCGGCTGCTGAACCCGTTCGAGTGAGCCGGGTTGCCGCGTCGCGGCAGTCCGCCATCGCTTCCCGCCTTCTTCCGTTGCGCGTTCTCCGTCGCGCATCGCCCGCTTGCAGCCCGTATCACCGGGCTTTAGCGCGCGTCCGATTCCCGGTCCTTTCCCGGCCGGCCTCGTCCTAAATGACCCGCCCGCTCTCGTCCCAACAGACGATGTGACGCCATCCCCGACCGGCCAGAATCCTTTCACGAACAACGGATTCTGAACCTGGAGGAGGCCGACATGATCGATGTCCGTGCGCTCGGCTACGTCGTCGTCGAGGCGACCCGCGTCGATGCGTGGCGCCGCTACGCGGAAGACGTGCTGGGCATGCAGGTGCTCGACGCGTCCGACGGCGCGCTGTACCTGAAGATGGACGAGCGCGATTTCCGCTACGTGATCGTCCCCGGCGCGACCGACCGCTATTTCGCGTCGGGCTGGGAACTGCCCGACGGCGCCGCGTTCGACGCCGCGCTCGCGGCATTGCAGCAGGCGGGTGTCGAGGCCATGCGCGCCACGCGCGACGAAGCCGCGCTGCGCCGCGTGCAGGCGATGGCGTGGTGCACCGACCCGTCCGGCAACCGCCACGAGTTGTACTGGGGCGCGCGCTGCGACTTCCGCCGCTTTGTGTCGCCGCTGGGCGTCGCGCGCTTCGTCACCGGCGACATGGGGCTCGGCCACGCGGTGCTGCCCGCGCCGCAGTTCGACGCGACCGACGCGTTCGTGCGCGGCGTGCTCGGCTTCGAGCTGTCCGACATCTACCGCGTGAAGTTCACGCCCGATCCCGCCGAACCCGAGAAGCGCATTCACTTCATGCACTGCCGCAATGCGCGCCATCACAGCCTCGCGCTGTTCGAGATGGCGGTGCCGTCGGGCTGCGTGCACGTGATGGCCGAAGTCGACTCGATGGACGAAGTCGGCCGCGCGCTCGATCGGGTCGCCGCGCACGACGTGAAGATGTCGGCGACGCTCGGCCGCCACTGCAACGACCAGATGATCTCGTTCTACATGAAGACCCCCGGCGGCTTCGATCTCGAATACGGCTTCGGCGGCCTCACGGTCGACTGGTCGAAGCACGCGGTGTTCGAGGCCACCAAGGTGAGCCAGTGGGGCCACGATTTCAGCATCGGATACCGGTAAGCCAGCACGATGACGATGAAACCTCTCGACAAGACGATGTCCGCACGCGACGTGGTCGCGCAACTCGCCGACGGCATGACGATCGGCATCGGCGGATGGGGCCCGCGGCGCAAGCCGATGGCACTGGTGCGCGAGATCGCGCGCTCGAACCTGAAGGACCTGACGATCGTCGCGTACGGCGGCGCCGACATCGGCCTGCTGTGCGCGGCCGGCAAGGTGCGCAAGGCGGTGTTCGGCTTCGTGTCGCTCGACGTGATTCCGCTCGAGCCGCATTTCCGCCGGGCCCGCGAACAGGGCCGCGTCGACGTGCTGGAACTCGACGAAGGGATGCTGCAGCTCGGCCTGCGCGCGGCCGCCGCGCGTCTGCCGTTCCTGCCGACGCGCGCGGGGCTCGGCACCGCGCTGCTCGATCACGCGCCGCAGCTGCGCACGGTGCAATCGCCGTACGACGACGGCGAGACGCTGCTCGCGATGCCGGCGATCGAACTCGACGTCGCGCTGCTGCACGTGAACGCGGCCGACCGGATGGGCAACACGCGCATCGACGGTCCCGATCCGTTCTTCGATGCGTGGATGGCGCGCGCCGCGCAGCGTTGCTACGTGTCGGCGGAAACGGTCGACGCGTCGCTCGCGAGCGACGACCTCGACGCCGCACGCCGCAATCCGTTCGAGCGCTCGCTCGTCACCGGCGTCGTGCATGCGCCGGGCGGCGCGCACCCGACGTCGTGCGGGCCGGACTACGGCTGGGACCTGCCGCACCTGCGCGCGTATTGCGCCAGCGCGGAAGACGATGCGAAGACGGCGGCTTACCTGCGCGACGTGGTCGGCCAGGACGAACGCCAGTACCTCGAAGGCGTCGGCGGGCTGTCGCACGTGACGACGCTGCCGTTGCCGATTCTGTAAAGGAGCGCCTGTGAGCGAATCTCTCGACCATTCCCTCGCGGAACTGATGATCGTCGCGTCCGCGCGACTCTGGCGCGACGACGGCGAAGTGCTGGCGACCGGCATCGGCACGGGCCCGCGGCTCGCGGCCGGCCTCGCGCGGCTCGCGTACAACAGCGGGCTGATGCTGACCGACGGCGAAGCGTATCTCGTCGAGGCGCCGATCCCGCTCGGGCCGCGTCCCGACGGCTATCGCGTGCAGGCGAGCGGCTGGATGACCTACGAGCGCGTGTTCGACTGCCTGTGGCACGGCCGCCGCCACGCGCTGGTGATGCCGACGCAGATCGACCGTTTCGGCCAGGCCAACATCTCGTGGCTCGGCGACGACTACGCGCGTCCGAAGACGCAACTGCTTGGCGCGCGCGGCTTCCCCGGCAACTCGACGAACCACGCGAACTCGTTTTTCGTGAGCGGCCACGGCAAGCGCACGTTCGTCGCAGGCGAAGTCGACATGGTGTGCACGGTCGGCTACAACCCGGCGCGCCGGCTGCCCGGCATGAAGACCTTCGTCGACCTGCGCAGCATCGTCACCGACCTGTGCGTGATGGATTTCGGCGGGCCCGACCACGCGATCCGCGTGCGTTCGCTGCATCCGGGCGTGAGCTTCGACGAAGTGCAGGACGCAACCGGCTTCCCGCTGATCGCGGCGCCCGACCTCGGCACGACGGCCGCGCCGAATGCGGAAGACCTGCGCATCGTGCGTGCGCTCGACCCTCACAACCTGCGCGCGACGATCGTGCGCAACAATCCGGCGCCGCGCCGCGGATGAGGTCCGACATGGAAGCGACCCAGATGACGTTCGGCGACGGTGTCGTCGACTACGCGGTCGAGGACGGCATCGCGACGATCACGATGAACCGTCCCGAGTATCACAACGCGCAGAACTCGAAGATGACGTATGCGCTCGACGCGGCGTTCCGGCGCGCGGCGCACGACGACGCGGTGAAGGCGATCGTGCTCGCGGGCGCCGGCAAGCATTTCTCGGCGGGCCACGACATCGGCACGCCGGGCCGCGACATCCACGAGTCGTTCGACCGCGCGTCGCTGTGGTACGACCACGTCGACAAGGAAGGCGGCGAATTCCTCTATGCGCGCGAACAGGAGGTGTACCTCGGGATGTGCCGGCGCTGGCGCGACCTGCCGAAGCCGACCATCGCGATGGTGCACGGCGCGTGCATCGCGGGCGGGCTGATGCTCGCGTGGGTGTGCGACCTGATCGTCGCGTCGGAGGATGCGTTCTTCGCGGATCCGGTCGTGCGGATGGGGATTCCCGGCGTCGAGTATTTCGCGCATGCGTACGAGCTGAACCCGCGCATCGCGAAGGAGTTCCTGTTCCTCGGCGAGCGGATGCCGGCCGAGCGCGCGTATCAGATGGGCATGGTCAACCGCGTGGTGCCGCGCGAGCGGCTGCGCGATGCAACCTACGCGATCGCGGCGAAGATCGCGACGATGCCGCGCCTCGGCCTCACGCTGACCAAGCAGGCGCTGAACCACGTCGAGGAACTCCAGGGCAAGCGCGCGGCGATGGATGCGGCATTCGCATGGCATCACTTCGCGCATGCGCACAACGAGCTCGTCAGCGGCGACCGCCTCGGCGGCTACGACGCCCGCAAGATGGCCAGCTCGCAGCGCAAGCCGGAACCGGCGGACGACGAAGCGCAGGCCGATGCGGCGCCGGCCGCCGTCAACGGAGCCGCCGCATGAGCACGACGCTGCATACGCCGCTGTGCGACCTGCTCGGCTGCCGCTACCCGATCGTGCAGACCGCGATGGGCTGGGTGGCCGACGCGCGGCTAGTCGCGGCGACCGCCAATGCGGGCGGCTTCGGCTTCCTCGCCGGCGCGACGCTCGAACCCGGGCAGGTCGAGGCCGAGATCCTGAAGGTGAAGTCGCTGACCGACAAGCCGTTCGGCATCAATTTCCACATGTTCCAGAAGAACGCCGCACAGGTGGTCGATCTCGCGATCAAGCACCAGCTGCGTGCGGTCAGTTACGGCCGCGGGCCGGACGCGAAGACGATCCGACGCTTCAAGGACGCCGGCATCGTCTGCATGCCGACCGTCGGCGCGCCGAAGCACGCGTCGAAGGCGGTCGAGCTTGGCGCGGACATCGTGACGGTGCAGGGCGCGGAAGGCGGCGGCCACACGGGGTCGGTGCCGACCACGCTGCTGCTGCCGAAGGTGCTCGACGCGGTGCGGGTGCCGGTCGTCGCGGCCGGCGGATTCTTCGACGGACGCGGGCTGGCGGCCGCGCTCGCGTACGGCGCGGCCGGCATCGCGATGGGCACGCGCTTCCTGATGAGCGCCGAATCGCCGGTGCCGCGCGAAACGCTCGACCGGTACGTCGCGGTCGGCGACCCGGCGCGGATCCGCGTGTCGGACGCGCTCGACGGGCTGCCGCAACGCATGATCGACAACCCGTATCTGCTGAAGCTCGAACGCTTCGGCCCGCTGCGCCGCACGTGGTTCGCGCTGAAGACGGCCGAAGCATGGCGGCGCCAGAACGGGCTGAGCACGGGCGACATGCTCGGCCTCGCGATCAAGGCGCTGCGTTCGCACGACTACACGGCGAGCCAGACGCTGATGGCCGCGAACGCGCCGTTCCTGATCCAGCGCGCGATCGTCGAGGGGCGGCCGGACGAAGGCGTGCTGCCGAGCGGCCAGGCGGCCGCGATGATCGGCGCGATCGAATCGTGCGATGCGCTGATCGAGCGGATCGTCGCGGAAGCCGGCGAGCGGCTCGACGCGCTGGCCGCATTGCGCGGCGCGACCGCGGCACAGGCTGCGTAAAAAACATCACAGGGAGGCTTTGGAGATGACTACATCCAATCAACCGGGCGGCGCGACGCCGTTCCGGATCGAGCGCGCCGACGGCATCGCCGAACTGGTGATCGCCCATCCGCCCGTGAATGCGCTCGATGCGCAGGGCTGGCATGCGCTCGCGCGCGCGCTCGACGCGCTCGGCGAGGACGACGACGTGCGCGTGATCGTCGTGCGCGGCGAAGGCCGCGGTTTCTGCGCGGGCGTCGACATCAAGGAACTCGCCGCGCATCCGGAGCGGATCGTGTCGGTCAACGCCGGCAACTACGAGACGTTCCGCGCGGTGCACCGCAACCCGAAGCCGGTGATCGCGGCCGTGCACGGTTTCGTGCTCGGCGGCGGGATCGGCATCTGCGGTGCGGCGGACATCGTCGTCGCGGCCGACTGCGCGCGCTTCGGCGTGCCGGAGATCGACCGCGGCGCGATGGGCGGCGGCGCGCATCTGCAACGACTGTTCGGTGTGCAGAAGGTGCGCACGATGTACTTCACCGGCGACATGATCGACGCAGCCGAGGCGTACCGGCTCGGCGCGGTCGAGCAGGTCGTGACGCGCGACGCGCTGCGCGATGCGGCGCTTGCGATCGCCCGCAAGATCGCGGAGAAGAGCCCGGCGATGGTGCGGCTCGCGAAGGAGGCGCTGAACGGCGTCGAGGACGGCGATCTCGAGGACAAATACCGCTGGGAGCAGGGCTTCACGCTGCAGGCGTACATGACGAACGACTCGACGGAAGCGCGTGCCGCATTCGTCGAGAAGCGCGACGCGCGGTTCGACGCGCAGGCAGGCGTCGAGGAGGCACGCGCATGAACCTGACCTATACGCCGCAACAGCAGGCGTTCCGCGCGGAAATCCGCGCATGGCTCGCCGCGCACGTGCCGCGCGAGCGGCTGCCGAGCTTCGATACCGAGGAAGGCTTCGCCGCGCACCGCGAATGGGAGCGCACGCTGCACTCGGGCCGCTGGAGCATGGTCACGTGGCCGCGCGAGCTGGGCGGGCGCGGCTGCGACCTGATCGAGTGGCTGATTTTCGAGGAAGAGTACTGGCGCGCCGACGCACCGATGCGCGTGAACCAGAACGGCATCTTCCTGCTCGGCCCGACGCTGATGGACTTCGGCACCGACGCGCAGAAGGCGCGCTTCCTGCCCGCGATGGCGGCCGGCGAGCACGTGTGGGCGCAGGGCTGGTCGGAGCCGAACGCGGGTTCGGACATGGCCGCGATCCGCACGACGGCGATCCGCATCGGCGACGAGTACGTGCTCAACGGCCAGAAAATCTGGTCGACCCGCGCGGTGTGGGCCGACTGGCTGTTCGGCCTGTTCCGCAGCGATCCCGAATCGTCGCGTCACCACGGGCTCACGTTCCTGATGGTGCCGCTGTCCGCGCCGGGCATCACGGTGCGGCCGATCCGGCAGCTCAACGGGCAGACCGGCTTCGCGGAAATCTTCTTCGACGACGTGCGCGTGCCGGTCGAGAACCGCCTCGCGGCCGAAGGCGCGGGCTGGCAGGTCGCGATGGCGACGGCCGGCTTCGAGCGCGGGCTGATGCTGCGTTCGCCCGCGCGGTTCCAGCGCACCGCGCAAGCGTTGCGCGACCTGTATCTCGCGCACCGCGACAGCGCGGATCGCGACCCGACGCTGCGCGAACGCGTGGTCGCCGCATGGATGGACGCGCAGGCGTACGCGCTGTCGACCTATGCGACCGCAAGCCGGCTGCTGAAGGGCGGCCATATCGGCGCCGAATCGAGCACCAACAAGGTGTTCTGGTCCGAGCTCGACCTGCGGATGCACCAGACCGCGCTCGACATTCTCGGCGCGCACGGCGAGGTCGTCCCGCAGACGGCCGCGCAGCACGCGACGCTCGGCCACTGGCTCGACGGCTTCCTGTTCGCGCAGGCCGGCCCGATCTACGCGGGCACCAACGAGATCCAGCGCAACATCGTCGCCGAACGGATGCTCGGCATGCCGCGCGCGTGAGCGCGCCGGCGATTCCCTCACTGAACGGACATCGTATGGATTTCGTATTCGATGAAGACCAGGAAGCGCTCGCGGACAGCGTGAAGCGCCTGCTGATGACCGAGATGACCCCGGAGCTGATCCGCGAGCTGTGGGCCACGCCGACCGGCCGCTCCGACGCGCTGTGGTCGCTGTTCGCGTCGCAGGGGCTGACCGCCGTGTCGGTGCCCGAAGCGCACGGCGGCCTCGGCCTGACCGAAGCGGAATGGGCGCTGCTCGCGCAGACCTACGGCTATTTCGGCAGCCCGGAGCCGCTGCTCGACACGGCGCTGGTATCGGCCGGCGTGCTCGCGCGGCTGCCCGCGAGCGACTGGCGCGACGCGCTGCTGCGCGACATCGCCGAAGGGCGCGCGCGTGTCGCGCTCGTGCATCCGGTGAACCCGTATGCGGCCGACGTGCACGTCGCGCAGGCGCTGCTCTGCGAGCACCGCGGCGAGCTGCACCGCGTCGATCCCGCGCAGTGCGCGTGGCGCGCGGTCGACAGCGTCGACCCGTCGCGGCGCCTGTTCACGCTCGACTGGGAACCGTCGGCTGCCACGCGCATCGCGAGCGCCGATGAAGCCGCGCCGCTGCTCGATCGTGCGCTCGACCACGGCGCGTTCGCGGTGGCCGCGCAATTGCTCGGCCTCACGCAACGCGTGCTCGACGTCGCGATCGACTACAGCGCGCAGCGCAAGCAGTTCGGCAAGGCGATCGGTTCGTACCAGGCGCTCAAGCACCTGCTCGCCGACGTCGCGATCCGCTACGAGTTCGCGCGGCCGGTGGTCGCGCGCGCGGCTCAAGCGATCGCCGACGATCACCCGCAGCGCGCGGTGCTGGTGTCGCACGCGAAGCTCGCGGCGAGCGCCGCCGCGCAGCTGGCCGCGCGCCACACGATGCAGGTGCACGGCGCGATCGGCTACACGTGGGAGCTCGATCTGCAGATCTTCATGAAGCGGATCTGGGCGCTCTCCGGCAGCTGGGGCGACACCGCGTTCCACAAGGCCCGCGTGGCCGACGCGATCCTCGGCGACGCATTGCCGATCGGCCCCGCGCAGACCTTCGACTTCGAGGAAACCAATCAATGAAACAAGCCTATATCGTCGACGCGCTGCGCACGCCGACCGGCCGCCGCAAGGGCGGGCTCGCGCACGTGCACGCGGCGGACCTCGGCGGCTTCGTGCTGAAGACGCTCGTCGCACGCAACGCGATTCCGGCCGACGAATACGACGACGTGGTGTTCGGCTGCGTCGACACGATCGGCCCGCTTGCCGGCAACATCGCGCGCACCTGCTGGCTCGCGGCCGGGCTGCCGCTGCAGGTGCCGGGCGTGACGGTCGACCGCCAGTGCGGCTCGTCGCAGCAGGCCGTGCACTTTGCCGCGCAGGCCGTGATGAGCGGTGTGCAGGACGTGGTGGTTGCGGGCGGCGTGCAGACGATGACGCAGATCCCGATCTCGTCCGCGATGACGAGCGCGGTGCCGCTGGGCTTCAACGACCCGTTCTCGGGCAGCACCGGCTGGCGCGCGCGCTTCGGCGACGCGCCGGTGTCGCAGTTCGTCGCCGCGCAGCGGATCGCCGATCACTGGAACCTGTCGCGCGACGCGATGGAGCGCTATGCGCTGGAGAGCCATCGCCGCGCGGTGGTGGCAATCGAGGCCGGCCATTTCAAGCGGGAAATCGTGCCGCTCGAAGGCGTGCAACACGATGAAACGCCGCGCCCCGACACGTCGCTCGACAAGATGGCGACGCTCGAACCGCTGATGCCGGGCGGCTCGCTGACGGCCGCCGTTGCGAGCCAGACCTGCGATGCGGCCGCGGCGCTCCTGATCGTGTCGGAAGATGCGCTCAAGCGCTACGGCCTCACGCCGCGCGCGCGCATTCATCACCTGAGCGTGCTCGGCGACGATCCGCTGTGGATGCTCACCGCGCCGATTCCGGCGACCAAGGCCGCGCTGAAGAAGAGCGGGCTCGACTGGTCGCAGATCGACGTCGTCGAGATGAACGAGGCGTTCGCGTCGGTCGCGCAGGCCTGGCTTGCCGACACGCGCTTCCCGCACGAGAAGACCAACCCGAACGGCGGCGGCATCGCGCTCGGCCATCCGCTCGGCGCGACCGGCGCGCGGCTGATGACGACGCTGCTGCACGAACTGGAACGCACCGGCGGACGTTACGGGATGCAGACGATGTGTGAAGGCGGTGGTCTCGCGAACGTCACGATCATCGAGCGCCTGTGAGCGCGTCACTTTCACGATCTCTCGATCCAGGAGGCATCAGCATGGGAATCTGTAACGGACGCACCGTCATCATCACCGGCGCCGGCGGCGGGCTCGGGCGCGAATACGCGCTCGCGTTCGCGGCCGAGGGCGCGGCGGTCGTCGTCAACGACATCCGGCACGAGGCAGCGCAGGCCGTGTGCGACGAGATCGCACGACGCGGCGGCCGCGCGCTCGCGAATTCCGACGACATCACCAGGATCGACACCGCGCAGCGGATCGTCGACGCCGCACGCGAAGCATTCGGCGACGTGCACGTGCTCGTCAATAACGCAGGCATCTGCCGCGACAAGATGTTCACGAGCATGACCGAAACCGACTGGGACGACGTGATGCGCGTGCACCTGCGCGGCCACTTCTGCCTGTCGAGCGTGCTGGCGCGTGTGTGGCGCGACGCGGCGAAGGCCGGCCATCCGGTCGACGCACGCATCGTCAACACGAGCTCCGGCGCCGGGCTGCAAGGCTCGATCGGCCAGTCGAACTACGGCGCGGCGAAGGCCGGCATCGCCGCGCTCACGCTGATGCAGGCGGTCGAGCTGCAGCGCTACGGCGTGCGCGTGAACGCGCTCGCGCCGGCCGCGCGCACGTCGATGACCGAAGGCGTGTTCGCCGACATGATGAAGAAACCGGAGGACGGCGGCTTCGACTATTTCGATCCGGCCAACGTCGCGCCGCTCGTCGTGTGGCTCGGCAGCGCGCTGTCGGCCGACGTGACGGGCCAGGTGTTCGAGGTCGCGGGCGGGATGATCGCGGTGGCCGAAGGCTGGCGCACCGGCCCGAGCGTCGATCGCGGCGCGCGCTGGGCGCCGGCCGAGGTCGGCCCGGCGGTCGCGCGGCTGCTGGCCGATGCGCGGCCCGCGCAGCGCGTGTACGGGAGCTGACGATGGATCTGGCGCTCACCGACGAACAGGCGATGATCCGCGACGCGGCAGCCGACGTGCTCGCCGAGCGCAGCGCGTCGGCCGACGTGCGTCGCGCGATCGAGCAAGCGGCCGGCCGCGACGACGCGCTGTGGGCCGCGCTCGCGGGCGAGCTGGGCTGGAACGCGCTGGCGCTGCCGGAGGCGGCGGGCGGGATGGGGCTCGGCGCGGTCGAACAGACGCTGTTGATGGAGCAGCTTGGGCGGCGCGTCGCGTGCGTGCCGTATTTTTCGACCGCGTGCCTGGCGGCCACCGCGCTGGCCGGCTGCGATACGCCGGGCGCGACCGCCTGGCTCGCGAGGATCGCCGAAGGGGCATGCAGCGCGACGCTCGCGCTGCCGCTCGACTGGCCGTGCGGCGAGCCAAGTGGCGGGCGGGGTGGCCGGCCATATGGCGGGCCGGGTGCCAATGCGTTCGGTGTATCGTTCGGCGACTCGTTCGACGAACCGTCCGCTGCGCCACCGCTTCCGTTCATCGCGGAAGAAACCGCGGCTGGCTTCGCGTTGTCCGGCGTCGCGGCACACGTGTTCGACGGCGCGCGCGCCGACCTCCTGCTGGTTCCGGCGCGGATCGCGAACGAAGGGCAGTCGGTCGGCCTGTTCGCAATCGACATGATCGTCGGCGCAGCCGGCGTTGCGGCGACGCCGCTCGACACGCTCGACGCGACGCGGCCGATCGCGCGCGTCGTGCTCGACGAGGTTCGCGTGAGCCGCGATGCGTTGTTCGCGAGCGGCGCCGCTGCCGCGAAGTTGCTCGAACGCACCGCATGGTTCGCGGCGCTCGCGCTGGCCGCCGAACAACTCGGTGGCGCACAGCAATGCCTCGATCTCACGCTCGACTACACCGGCCAGCGCGTGCAGTTCGGCCGCGCGATCGCGTCGTTCCAGGCCGTCAAGCATCGCTGCGCGCAGATGATGGTGCTGATCGAATCCGCGCGCTCGGCCGTGCTCGGCGCCGCACACGCGTGGGACGCGGAAGCCGGCAGCAGCACGCCCGGCGCTACGCTGCGCGCCGACGTAGCGGCCGCAAAAGCCGCCGCCAACGATGCGTATGCGTTCTGCGCACAGGAGGCGATCCAGTTGCACGGCGGCGTCGGCTTCACGTGGGAATACGACCCGCATCTCTATTTCAAGCGCGCGCAGGCGTCGGGCGCGCAGTTCGGCAGCACGCCGCAACTGCTCGAATGGATCGCCCGCCAGGCGATCGACGGCGGCGCGTCGCAGCACGACGCGGTGCTTGCGTCGTCGTCGCCGTCGGCTTCGATCGCCACGCGTTCGTCCGCCGCGCGCACCGGAGCTCTCCAATGAACAGCGAATCGCGCGAACAGCAATTGCGGCACGAAGTCGCCGACTGGGTGCAGTCGCACCTGACCGGCGAATTCGCGTGCCTGAAGTACCGCGGCGGCCCCGGCGACGAGGAAGCGTTTCCCGAACTGCGCAAGGCGTGGGAACGGGAACTCGCGCAGGGCGGCTGGACCGGCCTCGGCTGGCCGACCGACGCGGGCGGCCGCGGCTTTTCGGTCGCCGAGCAGGTGATCTTCCACGAGGAATACGCGCGCGCCGGTGGCCCCGGGCGGATGGGGCACATCGGCGAAGGGCTGCTCGGCCCGACGCTCGTCGCGTGCGGCACCGACGATCAGCGCGCGCGTTTCCTGCCCGGAATCCTCGCCGGCACGCAGTTCTGGTGCCAGGGTTACTCGGAGCCGGGCGCGGGTTCCGATCTCGCGAACGTGCGCACGCGCGCCGAGCAGGACGCCGACGGCACGTGGCGCGTGCATGGCCAGAAAGTGTGGACGTCGCTCGCGCACGACTCCGACTGGATCTTCGTGCTCGCGCGCACCGATCCGGCGTCGAAGGGCAACAAGGGGCTGTCGTTCCTGCTGATGCCGCTCGACCAGCCGGGCATCGAGATCCGCCCGATCAAACAGCTCAACGGCGGCGCCGAATTCAACGAAGTGTTCTTCGACGGAGCGCGCGCGGAAGCTCGCGATCTCGTCGGCGCACCGGGCGACGGCTGGCGGATCGCGATGACGCTGCTCGGTTTCGAGCGCGGCATGTCGACGCTCGGCCAGCAGATGCAGTTCGTCCGCGAACTCGACTGGGTGATCGACGCCGCGCGCGAATCGGGCGCGGATCGCGACCCGGTGCTGCGCCAGCGGATCGGCCGCGCGTGGGCCGGGCTGCGCGTGATGCGCTACAACGCGCTGCGGATGCTGTCGGGCGCGGACGACGCGAACGTCGCCACCGCACCGCTGCGCCGCGAGGCGCTGATCTACAAGTATTTCTGGTCGAACTGGCACCGCGACCTCGGCCAGCTCGCGATGGATGCGCTTGGGTCCCGCGCGAACGTGATCGATCCGGCCGACGAAAAGCTCACCCATCTGCAGCGCGTGTTCCTGTTCTCCCGCGCGGACACGATCTACGCCGGCACCAACGAAATCCAGCTGAACATCATGGCCGAGCGCGGGCTCGGCATGCCCAGGGAACCGCGAGGAAACGCATGACCGAACCCCAGATCCAGAAAGCGCCGGCGTACGTGCCGGGCCACCAGCTGCTCGCCGGCAAATCGGTGCTGATCACGGCCGCCGCCGGCGCCGGCATCGGCTTCGCGGCCGCGCGCCGCTGCGCGGAGGAAGGCTGTCGCGCGCTGTTCATTTCCGACATCCACGAGAAGCGCCTCGAACAGGCCGTGGAGACGCTGCGCGCCGAAACGGGGCTGCAGCAGATCTACGGCCGCCTGTGCAACGTCGCGGTCGAGGACGACGTGCAGGCGCTCGTCGCGGAAGCCCAGGACAAGCTCGACGGCGTCGACGTACTGATCAACAACGCCGGGCTCGGCGGCGCGAAACGCATCGTCGAAATGGACGATGCCGAATGGTCGCGGGTGATCGACATTAGCCTGACCGGGACGTTCCGGATGACGCGCGCGATGCTGCCGCACATGCAGGCCCGCGGCCGCGGCGCGATCGTCAACAACGCATCGGTGCTCGGCTGGCGTGCGCAGGCGGAACAGGCGCACTACGCGGCGGCGAAGGCGGGCGTGATGGCGCTCACGCGCTGCGCGGCGCTCGAGGCGTCGCCTTACGGGGTGCGCATCAACGCGGTCGCGCCGAGCATCGCGATGCACGATTTTCTGAAGAAGTCGGCTCCGGCCGACCTGCTGAATCAACTGGCGTCGCGCGAAGCCTTCGGGCGCGCCGCCGAAGTCTGGGAGGTCGCGAACGTGATGGTGTTCCTTGCAAGCGATTACGCGTCGTACATGACGGGCGAAGTGCTGTCGGTCAGCAGCCAGCACGCATGATGAGCGCGACCCTCGACCCCGTGCGCGCGACGCCCCGCGTGTTCGCGCATCCCGGCGAACTCGCGGCGGCCGTCGGCGACACGCTCGGCGCGAGCGCGTGGCTCGCGATCGACCAGATCCGCATCGACGGCTTCGCCGACGCGACGGGCGATCACCAGTGGGTGCACGTCGACCCGGTGCGCGCGAAGGACGGCCCGTTCGGCGCGTGCATCGCACACGGCTACCTGACGCTGTCGCTCGTCAATTACTTCCTGCCGCAGATCGTGCGCATCGACGGCGCGCGGCTCGGCGTCAACTACGGCTGCGACAAGATCCGCTTCCCGGCGCCGGTGAAGGTCGGCGCGCGCGTGCGTGGCGTCGGCGAGCTGCTGCGCGTCGAGGCGCTCGACGGCGGCCTGCAGGCGTGGGTTCGCGTGACCGTCGAGATCGAAGGCGAGGCCAAGCCCGGCTGCGTCGCCGACACGATCAGCCGCTACTACTTCTAGTTTCGATTCAGAGAGCCAGCTCATGGAAGACGCAGTCATCGTTTCCGTCGCACGCACGCCGATCGGCAAGGCGTTTCGCGGCATGTTCAACGACACCGAGGCGCCCGCGCTGGGCGGCCACGTCGTGCGCGCGGCGCTCGAACGCGCGGGCGTCGCGCCGGCCGACGTCGACGACGTGCTGATCGGCTGCGCCGCGCAGCAGGGCACGCAGGGTTACAACATCGGCCGCCTGTCGGCCGCGGCGGCCGGTTTGCCGGCGTCGGTGCCCGGGATGTCGATCGACCGCATGTGCTCGTCGGGCCTGATGTCGATCGCGAGCGCCGCGCGCAGCATCGGCGCGGGCGACGCGCGGATCGTCGTCGCGGGCGGCGTCGAATCGATCTCGCTCACGCAAAACAAGCACAAGAACGGCTACCGCGCGCGTTCGCAGGCCGTACTCGACCATCAGCCGGCCGCGTACATGGCGATGATGGAAACGGCCGAGATCGTGTCGCGCCGTTACGGCATCTCGCGCGCCGCGCAGGACGAATTCGCGCTGCAGAGCCACCAGCGCACGGCCGACGCGCAGGCGGCCGGCCGCTTTGACGCCGAAATCGCGCCGCTCGACGTGCGGCGCGCACTGTTCGACAAGGAAGGCAACCCGACCGGTTACGAGGACGTGCGCGCGGCGCGTGACGAAGGCGTGCGCGCAGATACGACGGCCGAACGGCTCGCGGGGCTCAAGCCGTCGTGGAGCGGCGGCAAGGTCGTCGAGCAGGGCGAGTTCGTGACGGCCGGCAACGCGTCGCAGCTGTCGGACGGTGCGGCGGCGGTCGTCGTGATGTCGCGGGCCGAGGCGGAGCGTCGCGGACTGACGCCGCTCGGCACGTTCCGCGGGCTGGCCGTGGCCGGCTGCGAGCCGGACGAGATGGGCATCGGCCCGGTGTTCGCGATTCCGAAGCTGCTGGAACGTTTCGGGATGACCGTGCGTGACGTCGGGCTGTGGGAGCTGAACGAGGCGTTCGCGTGCCAGGCGCTGTATTGCCGCGACACGCTCGGCATCCCCGACGAGCGGCTGAACGTCGACGGCGGCGCGATTGCGCTCGGCCATCCGTTCGGGATGTCGGGCACGCGGATGACGATGCACGCGCTGCTCGAAGGCGCGCGCCGCGGCGTGCGGCATGCGGTCGTGACGATGTGCATCGGCGGCGGGATGGGTGCCGCCGCGCTGTTCGAGGTCGGCGCGTAACGACGCTCGAGCAAGGCTCACCGGCAGCCGAGCCGGCAGCCCGGTTCGGCTGCCATCCATTCGGGACCATTCGAGGCCGCGGCGACGACCGACGGCCCGGAGACTTGCAGCGGCAGGGCGAGCGCGTCGGCGCGGGCCCGGGCCGATCGCAGAGAAGGAGACAAACCGATGAAACGTACTTTGCCAGGACTCGCGATGTCGGCGCTCGTGCTCGGCGCCGCGCTGTTCGCGTTCTCGCCGCGCCCGCTGCCGGCGTTCCCGGTCACCGCGATCCATGCGGACCGCCTGCAGATCAACGGGCTCGCCCGCGCCGGCACGCGCATCGTCGCGGTCGGCGAGCGCGGCGTGATCCTGTTGAGCGACGATGCGGGCGGCCGCTGGCGGCCGGCGTCGGTCACGCCGGACCAGGGATCGACGCTCACGCAGGTGAGCTTCGTCACGCCGACGCTCGGCATCGCGGTCGGTCACGACGGCCGGATCCTGCGCAGCGACGACGCGGGCGTGCACTGGCGCGAAGTTCATGGCGACAACGCGCATTCCGATCCGCTGCTGTCCGTGTGGGGAACCGCGAACGGCCCGCTGTTCGCGGCCGGCAGTTTCGGCCAGCTGCTGCGCTCGGACGATGCCGGGCTCACGTGGCAGCCGCTCAAGACGCCGGCGGGCGACCGCCATCTGAACGCGATCGTCGGCGACGGTCACGGCGACCTGCTGATCGCCGGCGAGAGCGGCACGCTGCTGCGTTCGACCGACAACGGCGCGAGCTGGGACAAGGTGCCGTCGCCGTACCAAGGCTCGCTGTTCGGCGCGCTGATGCTCGCGAATGGCGACTGGGTCGCGTACGGCATGCGCGGCAACGTGCTGCGCAGCACCGATCGCGGCGCGACCTGGACGCACGTCGACAGCCACGTGCCGGTGTCGTATTTCGGCGCGACCCAGCTTGCCGACGGCGAACTCGTGCTGGTCGGGCAGGGCGGTGCGATCGTCGGGTCGCGCGACGGCGGCCTGACCTTCGACGTGCGCAAGCTCGGTGGCGTGCAGAGTCTCGCGGCCGTGCTCGACATGGGCCGCGGCGCGCTGCTGCTCGGCGGCGAGGCCGGCGTCGCGCCGCTCGCTGCGTCGCCGTCCTGATGCGCGGCGGCGCTCGCCTTCGCGCTGCCCGCATCGTCCGCATCGCCTGTTCCGTCCGTTCCGACACGAGAAATCCATGAACGACCTGTCACGCTCCACCGAAGCCGTTCCCGCGTCGCGCCTCGCCGCGTTCGTCGAGCGCTGCGCCGATACCATCATCCGGCAGCGCCGGCTGCTGATGCTGCTGTGCGTCGCGGTGACGCTCGCGCTCGGCCTGTCCGCGACGCGCCTGAAGCTCGATCCGGGCTTCAACAAGATGATCCCGATGCAGCATCCGTACATGCAGGTGTTCGAGCGCTACGCGGGCGCGTTCCCCGGCGCGAACACGATCCTCGTGAGCCTGCGCTGGAAGGGCGACGGCGACATCTACAACCAGACGTTCATGGATGCGCTGCGCCACGCGACCGACGACGTGTTCTTCATCCCCGGCGTGAACCGCTCGCGCGTGTTCTCGTTGTTCACGCCGAACGTGCACTACACCGAGGTGACCGAGGCCGGTTTTCGCGGCGACGTGGTCGTGCCCGGCCAGTTCTCGAGCGCGAACCCGGACGACCTCGCGAAGGTGCGCCGCAACGTCGCCCGCTCCGGGCAGATCGGCCGGCTGGTCGGCAACGACCTGAAGTCGGCGCTGATCCGCGCGGAACTGCGCGAGACCGATCCGGCCACCGGCAAGCGGCTCGACTACAGCGCGGTGGCACGCCAGCTCGAGGAAATCCGCGCGCGCTACGCGAAGCAGGGCATCGACGTGAACATCATCGGCTTCGCGAAGCTGGTCGGCGACGTCGAAGCGGGAATCGCCGGCGTGATGGCGTTCTTCGCGCTCGCGTTCCTCGTGACGGCCGCGCTGCTGTTCGCCTATACGCGCTCGCTGAAGACGACCGTGCTCGCGCTCGTCGTCGCGCTGCTGCCGGTCGTCTGGCTGCTCGGCGCGTTGCCGCTGCTCGGGCTCGGCATCGATCCGATGTCGATCCTCGTGCCGTTCCTGATCTTCTCGATCGGCGTGTCGCACGCGGTGCAGATGACCAATGCGTGGAAGCAGGCGCTCGTGCGCGGCGCGGCGTCGGTCGAGGCCGCGCGCGACGCGTTCCGCAAGCTGTTCGTGCCGGGCACGGTCGCGCTGCTGACCAACGCGCTCGGCTTCATGGTGATCATGCGGATCAAGATCGACATCGTGCGCGAGCTCGGCATCACCGCGTGCCTCGGTGTGCTGCTGATGATCGTCACCAACAAGGTGTTCCTGCCGATCCTGCTGTCGTACACGCGCCTCGAGCGCGGCACGCTCGAGCGCGCGCAGCGCACCGCGGCGGCCGGCGGCAGCGGGAAGTGGTCGCGCTTCGCCGTATTCGCGCGCCCGGCGCCCGCGCTCGGCGTGTTCGCCGTGGCGCTCGCGCTGCTCGCGTACGGCACGCTCGAGTCGCGCAGGCTCGAGATCGGCGACATCGGCACCGGCGCGCCGGAGCTGCGCGCGAACTCGCGCTACAACGTCGACAACGCGGCGATCACGCACCAGTACAACATCGGCGTCGACGTGCTGTCGGTGATCGTCGAGACGACCGGTTTCGACGACGCCTGCCTGCATTACCCGGTGATGAGCGCGATCGAGAAGTTCGAGATGAACATGCGCGGCGTGGCCGGCGTGCAGTCGGTGACGAGCGTCGCGTCGCAGGGCAAGGTGTTCATCGCCGCGTTCAACGAGGGCAATCCGCGCTGGGCCGCGCTGCCGCGCTCCAGCGACGGGCTCACGCAGGGTTCCAACGCGTTCGACCCCGACAACGGGATGAACACCGCGAACTGCAAGGCGGTCCAGGTGCTGATCTACACGAAGAACCACGAAGGCACGACCATCGCGCACATCGTCGACGAGATCAAGCGCTACGCGGCCGAGAACCCGACGCCGAACGTCGCGTTCCGGCTCGCGGGCGGCAACGTCGGCGTGATGGCGGCGACCAACGAGGCGGTCGGCGATGCGGAAGTCGCGATGCTGCTGTCGATCTTCGGTGCGATCGCGCTGCTGTGCGCGGTCACGTTCCGCTCGTGGCGCGCGGTGCTGTGCATCATCGTGCCGCTCACGCTGGTGTCGATCCTGTGCAACGCGGTGATGGCGCGGCTCGGCATCGGGCTCAAGGTCGCGACGCTGCCGGTGATCACGCTCGGCGTCGGCGTCGGCGTCGACTACGGGATCTACCTGTACGAACGCCTGCAGCACGACCTGCGCCACGGCGCGACGCTGCCCGACGCATTCGCCGACGCGATGCGCCAGCGCGGCACCGCGGCGCTGTTCACGGCCGTCACGATGTTCATCGGCGTCGGCACGTGGGCGTTCTCCGCGCTGAAGTTCCAGGTCGACATGGGCGTGCTGCTCGCGTTCATGTTCCTCGTGAACCTGTTCGGCGCGGTGTTCCTGCTGCCCGCGCTGGCCGCGTGGCTCGGCGTCGAGCGCGCCGAGCGCCGCGTGGCGCAACAGCCGCAGCCGTCCGCGTCGTCTGCGTCGCCTGCGCCGGCACCCGCGCGCGAACCGACGCGCGCGCTCGAACCCGGCAATCCGGTGCGCTGAACGACGCGCCCCCGAACCCATTACCCCGGTGCGCGGCGGGCCGCCGCGCGTTCCCCAAAGAGGAGTCAACCCACATGTCCGCACGCCCTTACAAGATCGAAGCCCAGCCGCTCGCGCAGCGCTATGCGCGCGGCTGGCACTGCCTCGGCCTCGCCCGCGACTACAAGGACGGCAAGCCGCACACGCTGAACATCTTCGGCCGCAAGCTCGCCGCGTTCGCCGATTCGACCGGCAAGATCAACGTCGTCGACGCGTACTGCCCGCACATGGGCGCCGACCTGAGCCTCGGCACGGTCGAAGGCGACAACCTCGTCTGCCCGTTCCACGGCTGGGCATGGAACGGCGCAGGGCAGTGCGCGTCGATCCCGTACTGCAAGCGGATTCCGCCGAAGGCGCGCATCGGCGCGTGGCCGACCTGCGAGGAGAACAACCTGCTGTTCGTGTGGAACGACCCGGAAGGCAATGCGCCGCCGCCGGAAGTCGCGATTCCGCGGCTCGACGTGTGCTTCTCCGACGAGTGGTCGGACTGGGTCGTCGACAAGATGGTGATCAACGCGAACTGCCGCGAACTGGTCGACAACATCTCGGACGTCGCGCACTTCGCGACCGTGCACCATGCGCCGATCGACTATTTCGCGAACCTGTTCGAGGATCACAAGGCGACGCAGCTGATGGTCGGCCGCAGCGAGAAGCTCGGCGGCGACAGCCTGACCGCGCTGTCGACGTATTTCGGGCCGGCCGTGCACATCACGCAGATGACGGGGCAGAGCGGCGGGCAGCCGATCCATTCGGTGCTGCTGAACTGCCACGTGCCGATCGACATGAACAGCTTCGAGCTGCGCTACGGCGTGATCGTGAAGAAGGTGGCCGGCCTGAGCGACGCGCAGAACCTGGAGATCGCGAACGCGTACGTGAAGGAAGCGCAGCGCGCGTTCTACGAGGACGTCGACATCTGGCACAGCAAGACGCGCATCGACAACCCGCTGCTGTGCGAAGGCGACGGGCCGCTGTACCAGATGCGCGACTGGTATGCGCAGTTCTACCTGGACGCGGCCGACGTGCGGCCGTCGAGCGTCGCACGCAAGACGTTCGAGATGAAGATCCGCGACGGCGAGGCACCGCCGGCGCTGCATCACGTGTTCGAACCACAGTAACGCAATAGCGCAGTCACGGCGCGGCGTCGCAAGTGGCGAGTGGCAAGTGGCGAGTGGCGAGTGGCGAGTGGCGAGTGGCGAGTGGCGAGTGGCGGGAAAAATAGGGGGCGTATCGCTACGCCTCCCGATTGCCGCAAACGCCCGCCGGACAAGGCGGCGCGTGCTGCCGCGCGCACGCGTCGCATCGAAAGGACTTGACGGATCGGCTTGCACCGCGTAGTGTCCGAGACCGAAGTCTTCAAGAAGCTCGATTGCTCATCATTGGCCGCACGGCGTGCGGCAGTCGTTGGTCTCTCCCTCTTTGATTCTTTCTGTGCCCGTCACGGGCGCATGTTCATTTCATTCGTATTAAGGAAGTATTTGTGGATACCGGTACCGTCAAGTGGTTCAACGAAACCAAGGGCTTTGGTTTCATCTCCCCGGACAACGGCGGCGACGATCTGTTCGCCCATTTCTCTGAAATCCGCGGCACGGGTTTCAAGACCCTGGCCGAAGGCCAGAAGGTCAGCTACGAAGTGAAGCGTGGCCCGAAGGGTCTGCAAGCGTCGAACATCACGCCGCAGTAAGCCGTATCGGCACCGGTCGCCAAGCGGCGGCCGCTGCCGGACGGATCTCGCGCGGAGGCCGGCCCGAGCCGGCGTCCAGCGCGTTCCGACGCACACGACCGATGCATCGCGGCATTCACGATGCATCGGTCGTGTGCTTCCCTCATCCATCGCACGTCCGTACGACGTGCGATCCAACGCCCTCGCGACGCGTTCGCCGTGTCGCCAGCGGCCCATGCTGCAACCCGAGTAGACCGTCGCCATGCCGCACGCGGCGCGGTCCCGACTTTGCGCGGTGCCGATCGCATCGCCGCCACTGACCGCCCGACCGCCGCAACGCGCCGGGCTCCGATTGCAAGGCGGGCCCGTCGCCCGTCTGAACGAATTGATACCCGGCATCCTGCCGGCCGCCGTCCCGTTGCGGACACGGCGCCGGCGGCTCGCCGCGGCCGCGGTCACTCACTTGTCTGGAGGAATTGGTTTGGCAAAAGAAGAACTGCTGGAACTGGACGGAATCGTCGACGAAGTGCTGCCGGACAGCAAATACCGTGTCACGCTGGAAAACGGCGTCGTGGTCGGCGCGTATGCGTCGGGCCGCATGCGCAAGAACCACATCCGCATTCTCGCGGGTGACCGTGTGACGCTCGAGCTGTCGGTGTACGACCTGACGAAGGGGCGTATCAACTTCCGTCACAAGGACGCGAATTCGCCGCGTCCGCCGCGCACCGGGCAACCGCGTCGCTAAGCAGTAGCGATCGGGCGGCGCAACGCCGTACCGATCGAAATCCGTCCGGCCCGGTCATGCGGCCGGGCACACCGGATGGACGGCGCAGGTCGCGCCGTTCGCCGGTCTGGTTCGCGGATTCGACATCGGCGAGCCATCTCCGACGAGCGCCGGCCCAAAGCGCGCGCTCCGCTCCCATCCAGTTGTACGCATCCACGTATCGCACCGCGCGTTTCAATTTCGAAACATGCCGACGTGTCGGCACAGCGGCGTGCTCGGCCCGCTCGTGACGGTGACGCCACCACGTGGTCGCCGGGCGCGCGTGTTGGCGGCAATCAACATGGGCCGATGCATGAGAGAGGCAGGCCTGTATCAACGCTGCAACAGATTCATTCGCCCAACGGGCCCATCTCCGTATTTTTCGGTTTCAACGCGCCTTGCGCACCCGACCCGCATTGGTGGCACGCCACTTGCAGCGGGGATGTGCCTGCGGGCGCGTGATTTCATGGAAACCGCCGTGGGTGACCGTAACGTGGCGCACGGCGTCTTCGGGGGAAGGCCCGTCGCGTGATCTACGGTTCGGTCGTGCGTTTCTCCGTCGCGACAAGACGCATTCGAGTTCGCCTTTCCTTGCCGGCCGGCGACGGGCGTGATCGAACTTCACGACGGGAAACGTTACAAGAACAACCGGTCGGCGTCTGGGGCCCAGAGTCATGACATTCACGTTCACGCTGGTCGATCTCGCCGGCTCGATTGCGCTGGTGCTGCTCGGGACGCAGATGCTTCAGACCGGCATGCAGCGCGCGTTCGGCGCTGGCCTGCGGTCGCTGCTGGAACGGGCGCTTTTCGGGCGACTCCCTGCCTTCTTCGGCGGCATGGGCGTAACAGCGGTGCTGCAGAGCAGTACGACGACCACGGTCATGACGAGCGAACTCGCCGCGCAGGGGCGCGTTGGCCTTGTCCCGGCACTGGCCGTCGTGCTCGGTGCGAACGTGGGTACGACGTTGCTCGTGCAGGTGCTTTCGTTCGAAGTCGGCGCCGTATCGCCCGCCCTGATCCTCGTTGGCGTGCTGATGTTCCGCAAGGTATCGAACACTTGCGCTCATGAGTTGGGGCGCACGCTCATCGGCCTGGGCCTGTTGCTGCTCGCACTGCATCATCTGCAGGAGTTGATGACGGACTACGAGGATGCGCCGAATCTTCGGATGTTGCTGAGCGACGCATCCACGATACCGCTGATCGACGTCCTGCTGGCGGCCGGCCTGGCCTGGGCCGCCGATTCGAACGTCGCGATCGTGCTCCTGATCATGTCGCTGTGCGCGCAAAACGTCATTCCCCCCGATACGGCTTTCGCACTGGTGCTGGGTGCCAACCTGGGCGCGGCCATCCGCCCGGTGCTGGAGGAGACCGCGACACACGATCCGGCCTCCAGGTGCGTGCCGGTCGGCACGCTGCTCATTCTGTCGGCCGGCGTGGTGATTGCGCTTGTCGCACTGACGCCGATCGGCTGCGTCATGGTCAGGATCGAACCGGACAATGGGCGGGTGGTGGCCGATTTCCATACGCTGTTCAACCTGTCGCTGGCCGGCCTGTTCCTGCCGCTGCTGGTCCCGTACGCCGACCTGCTGACCCGACTGCTTCCTTCGCTCGTGAAGGTCTCGGCTGCGCCCCGATCGCAGTACATCGATCCGCTCGCGGAACAGGCGCCCGGGATCACGCTCGGCATGGAAGCCCGTGATGTGCTTCCCGTCGCCGACAGGCGATACTCGATAGGCTCACGAGCCCGTGCCGCATCGATCGCCCGTGCCGGAACGTCGGTCACGGAAGTTCGTACCCACGACGACGTTCTCGACAACGTCAGGATTGCGCCCCGGACACCGCTGACGCGCCCCGATGCCGGACAACTTGCCGGCTACGAGGGACAGCACCGGCATGCGGGCGAGGACCGGCTACAGGAGGACGCGCGTCATCGCATCGAAATCAGGAAATCCGCTGGCCATACGGTCGAGCACCTTGGCGCCGACGGCAACGTGCAGACGTACTACCCGGCGAAGTCCCTGTGGCTCACCCTGCAGGACATCCAGGTCGTCAGGCGCCTGGAGCCAGCCGGCGGGACAACGCATTCGACGCTTTCGACCTATGTGCAGGGGACCGCGAGTCTGGACGACTGCTGTCTGTCGGTCATGGGTGACGTGCAGAACAGCACGCGCACGATACACATCACCTTCGCGGCTCGCGAGATCGGCCAGCCTGAACGGCACGGCCTTCGCGAATTGCAGGACGAACTGGGCATCACCCATTCGGACGATCCGCTTGGCACGGCACGGCTCGGCTACAACGAGTCCGATGACGAGATGCAGGAACCGGCTCAGTGGTGGGCATGGTGCGATGTGCCGGCGAGCAGTATGCAGGCACTTGCCGACGGTGTCGAGGCGGGACAGGTCACAGCCGTCAAGGCCGGACTGTGCCTGCGGGACGTCTATACGTCGATCCCGCCCGGTGCCGTGCTGGCGGGGGGATTGCGCGCGTTCCTGAGACCCGGTGAGGACGGCAACGCATTGAAGGCGGCGCCGACCACCAGCGGATACGTCGTGTATCTCGCCATCGATCTCCCGAAGGTCAGTCTGCCGGGAGATGGCCGGTCAGCGCGGATGCCGCTGCGCACGGACGACGGAAATCCCGTCGTGGCGCTGACGGAAAGGCTCGACAAGGTGTTCACCGGTTTGAAGTGGCTCGCTGCGCTGGTCGCGATCCTGGTTGTCGTGCTTCTGAGCAAGGGGCGATGACAACCAGGAAGCCGGGGGCTGCCGATCGCGTGGCGGCCGATTCGGCTACCGGCTCCGAATCACTGCATCAGGCGTGCGCAATGTTCGAGCGGCCGCGTCTCGCAGGAAATCTTCGACGAATCGCACGTACAGTGGTGTGAGATGGCTGAGGGGGGGCTCCTCACCCTACTTGATCGACGGCCATATTGGTTTTCGGGATCAGGCGTCAGCGGTCACGGGGGCAGAACGATCACCATCGCAACATCGGAGCCGACAGCGTCGCGCCTGCGCCAGCGACCCGATCAACGAAATTCGCTCGTTTGTCGTTCTCGGCACAATGAGGCCACTGTTTGCAATGCTGAATTTCCATGATCGAATCCGGCCGCCGCCGTACTATTGAGGCCTGCGAACGATTCTATTCGGCCGGGGATTTCGATTTGGTACTGGTACTAGTGTCCAATTTGTTTCAAAGTGGTAATTATCGACTTAATCTCAAAATCAAAATTATCGCCATTCGTTTTCGTGTTGACGCATTGAGTTTTGAAAAATAGAATTTTTCGTCGATCCGGATGGTTTCGGTTTTGTCTTTGGCCTCGATTCTCTCGCGTGGAATGTCTCAATTGACGATGGCGGATCATTCAGCCTTCGTGGATTTTCTTGGCAAATATTATTTGAGTGTTTTGATTTTCAAGATTCGATCGAATTGTTGGATTAATTTTCAATGGTTCGATCGTGTCCATTCACATTGAAACGATGGAAGTACACCAATGGATGAAAGAAAAGAGTCTCCGGCGGCAACAGCATCGAATATCTACTTCGGTCCTTCCGCGCAGAGAAAATGGTTGGGACGTGGTCCGGCGCGCGATGTCGACGTCGTGCTGCTGACACATCCGCGCGACCGCGCCGACGTTGCGCGGATGTTCCCTTGGGCAGACATGCTCGACGGCGACGCGCTCGCAGATTTGCTGGACTGTTTGCAGCCCGTCTACGGCGAGATCATCGAGGCGCAGGACATCAACATTGGCATCCTGTTTCTGCCGATTCTCGCGGAAGACATGATCGACCCGAGAAAGCGCGCATCCAGCCGCAGCCGCATGGAGAAGGAGGGGTTGACCAAGGCGGCCGCTATGGGCGCGCGGCATGTCTGTCTGGGCGGACTAACCGGGGCACTGACGAATTACGGACGCCGCATCGAAGCGCGCTCGAAGGAACTCGGTCTCGAATTGACGACCGGCCATGCGGTGACATCGGTCTCGATCGTCCGCCAGTTCGACAAGGCGCTGTCCGAGTCGGGATTGAACGGAGGCGACGCCGTCCTCGCCATTCTCGGCGCCGGCAGCGTGGGTGCGGGGGTGGCCAGGCTGCTGGCGCATTCGCCCCGGGCCACTCGGCCCGCGGAATTGATCCTCGTCGACACGCTGCAGCAGCGGGACAGGGTTCGCGCTCTCGCGGAGGAAGTGGCGGCAGGTTCTCCGATGCGGGTATCGGTCGAGGTGCTTCCGACGCGTTACGCGTTGCCGGACGACAGCAGGTGCTATCTCGATGCCAACGTCATTGTCAGCGCGGTCAGCACGCCTTCCATCCTCGATATCGACCTCGTGCGCGCCGGTACGATCCTGCTCGATGACAGCCAGCCCTATTGCTGGGATCGCGACGCGGCGTGGGCGCGTGTGCGGGCGCGTGGCGACATCCTCCCGTGCGACGCAGGGCTTGTCGATGTAGGCGAGATCGCATACCGGTCGTTCTTCCCGTTCGATTTCGCCGACGACGTCGGACACGGCAGCGTCGTTTCATGGTCGTGCCTCGCCGAAGGGTTGTTACGCGCGAGCCTGCCGCGGCTTGCAAGCAATATCGGCGAGGCCGATACGGCGCAGTTGCTTGCCTACGAGCGCGCGTTCGATGACATGAAGTTCGGGATTCCGCCGCTCCAGTGCGGTAAGCATGTGCTCGATGTCGCCGCTTTCCGCCGCTTTCTAGGCAATGCGGCCGGACCCTCCGGCGCGCGGGGAGGTCGTTCGTGAAGACGATCCCGATCCATCGCGGATGCACCCGCTGCGGGATGCCGTTGCGTTACGACGCGCTGATGAACGGCACCGACGCCGACGAGATCGTGGCATCCGGGCTGTGCACACACTGTTCGGGCATGCAATCCGACCGGCGCGCGGAGTACGAACCGGATGCGGATCACGAATGGTTGCTCGATTCGATCATTTCCGCCGCCGACGGCGAGCGCACGTGGCGTCACAAGGCGCTCTCGGTCGCGAAACGCCTGCCGTTCGTTGGCGACGCCAGCCTCGGGACGGCAGCGGCCATGCTCGATTCGATTCCGGCGCGTGAGCCACGTTCGACCTATTCCGCGATGGTGCTCTACAGCGGCGGCAAGGATAGTACCTACATGCTGGTTCAACTCGCCGAGAAAGGGGTGAACGTTTGTGCGTGGATGCTGGATCCCGGCTTCCAGTCGCCGCAAACCCTCGAGAGCGCGCGGCGCGTTACCGCGAAGCTTGGTATTCCACTGGTGATCGAACGTCCCGACAAGGCGCTCACGGATGCGCTGTTCCGATCGGGATTCTCGATCGACGGGAACTCGGATGTCGATCTGCAGAAAGGCGCCATGACGTACGGCTCCGCGTGCTGGCCGTGCTTTTCGCTGATCGCGGTCAGCGCGAGCGCATTCGCGAATCGCCATCGCATTCCGCTTTGTTTCATCGGCACGCAAAAAGGGCAGAACCGGTTGAATCTCGAGGGTGCCGGCGTGTTGTCGGCGCGCGCATTGCCGAAAGTGAACGATCTCGTCGCCAAGTTCGTGCAGCCGTTTCGGAAAGCGATTCCGGACCACGCGGGCTCGCTGGACGCCGATCCCGACGACATCAGGTTTCCGACCGTGCTCGTCCCGTACTACGAACTCGTGCGCAAGCCGGAGCGGGAGGCCCAGATTGCTCATATCGAGCGATATGACTGGATTCTCCCGAAGAACACGGGCGCGTGCAGTTCGAACTGCATGATCAACGAACTGGGTCGGGCGGTCATGCGCTCGCGATTCGGTTTCGATCTGTATCAGGTGATCGACGCGAACGAGCGTCGGCTCGGGCACGCCCCGGACCAGGCGGCGTCCGGCTCGCCCGATCCGGCCATCGTGCGTCTCGGTGCAACGATGCTCGGCTTGAGTGAGCAGGAGGCCGCCGAACTCGGCGTGGCGATTCGAAAGGGCAATCACGATGCGTAACCTGAGCGAAACCGAAACCTACTCCTTTACCGATCACATCCTGAGCCGCGCCGTCTTCGCGCTGTCGCGCGTCGTGGGTGTGAAGAACATCACTCGGCCGTTCTGGAATCGCTGGAGGGCGGCGCTGTTCGACCAGAACACGCTGGATCGCTTTCTTGCCGCGATGCACGGTCTCTCGGACTGGCCGACGAAGGGCGTGGCATTCCTGCAAGGCGAGATTCGGCAGGTCGAGGCAATGCTGCCGCGGATGTCCGACGAGGAGGCCATCGCACACTACCGGCGTCTGTCGTTCCTCGCTCATCTGGTTCAGTGGGGTTGTCTGCCGCTTTCGGATGCAAAGACGATCGCATATCGGCACTGTCGTGACTTCTACGTCGAGGCAGAACGTCGGGCATTCGGCGCGCGATTCGCCCGCCTGCGTATCGACTGGCAACACAATCCGATGTGGGCGAACCTGCATTTGCCGCAGATGCCGTTGTCGTCGCGGAAGAGTCCATTGGTCGTCATCGTACACGGCATGGACGACGTCAAGGAGGAGCATCTCGCGAGCGAACTGCTGTTTATGGAAGCGGGTTTTGCCGTAATGTGCATCGATGGTCCCGGGCAAGGCGAATCGTTCCTGATCGACGGCACGACGTGGCCCGAGAACTTCGACGAGGCGATCGTCGCGGCCGTCGACGCGTTGAGCAGCCATCCGCAGATCGACACCGAAGGCTATGCCATCGCCGGCATCAGTTGGGGCGGCATGTGGGCCTACAAGATCGCCGCGGCCGACGCGCGTGTCAGCGCGATTCTCGATCTGGGCGGCCCCGTCGACGCGCGTGACTACAACAAGCTGCCATTCTTCCTGAAAAGCAAGTTTTGCCAGATTCTCGGCATCACGTCGCTCGAGGATGCCCGGGCGGCGGCGGACCATTTCGCCATCCGCGACGTCAAGATGCTTGGCAAGATCCGCGCCCGCGTCCATATCGTTCATGGCGGACGCGACCCGCTTGTGTCGGTCGCGGACAAGACATGGCTGCGCGATACCTTGAACGGGCTCGGGCTGACCGACGGCATCAAGCTGACGCTATTCGACGACGGGGACCATTGCTGCACGCAATACGCGACGGAAATCCGGCGTGCGGCTGCCGCCGAGTTTCTCGACGCCTACACGCAGCGAACCGCCGCGCGATGCCCGCCGGACCGTCGTTTGCCGACCGCGTAATCGGTCGTCGCATACCACCGTGCAACATTCGGTTTCTTCACTATGGAACGCATCACGCTTACGCCTCGGCGGGTCGGGTACGGTTTCGTTTGCGTGTGCCTCCTGACCACAGGTTGCACCCAGTCGCCGGAAACGTATCACGGCTATATCGAAGGGCAGTTTTCCTATTTGTCGGCGCCGTACTCGGGGAACCTGAAGACATTGCGTGCCGCGCGTGGTGACCGTGTCGACGCGGGCGCGGGCGTCTTCGAGATCGATGCGCCCGACCTGGAACAGGCGATCAAGCGCCAGTATCACCAGTGGCAATCGTCGCGGAACGTGCTCGGCGACCTGGAACAAGGCAAGCGTTCATCGGAAATCGATGCGGTGAAGGCACAGCTCGAACAGGCGCGGGCGAGCGCGGTTTTTTCGACGCAAAGGCTCGCCCGTGCCGAAGCCGACTACGAAATACGCGCGATTTCACTCGATCAGCTCGAAAGCGAGCGCGCGGCGGCGCGGGTGGACCAAGCACGAGTACGGGAACTTGCCAGTCAGCTGAAGACGGCGCGGTTGCCGGCACGAGACGGTCAGCTGCGTTCGCAACGACAGAGCACCGACGCGCTTCAGGCCGAATACGAACGGCTGCGGACGCAGTACCGGCAACTGTCCGTGCAGGCACCTGGAAAGGGTGTCGTTGCCGATACGTTCTTCACGCCGGGCGAGTGGGTCGTCGCGGGCAAACCGGTGGTCAAGATTCTCGTCGATCGCAATACGAAGGTGCGCTTCTTCGTGCCCGAGGTCGCGCTGCCTCATCTGCGCGTCGGTCATGTCGTGAAGCTCACATGCGACGGGTGCGCACGCGGCTATTCGGCAACGATCACACATATCGCATCGGACGCGGAATATACGCCGCCCGTCATCTACAGCAACGACGCGCGTTCGAAACTGGTGTTTCTTGTCGAGGCGCGACCCGACACCGCCGATGCGCGCGGACTGCATCCGGGCTTGCCGGTCGAGGTGACGCGATGAACCACGCACCGCCGTTGATCGAGGTGCATCGGCTGAACAAGCATTTCGGCGCGCGGCACGTCGTCAAGAACCTGAGCCTGCAGGTCGGCCGTGGCGAGATATTCGGCTTTCTCGGTCCGAACGGGAGCGGCAAGACGACCTCGTTGCGCATGATGTGCGGACTGCTGACGCCGGACTCCGGCAGCGGGACCTGCCTCGGATTCAACATCCTGACGCAGCGCCAGGAGATCAAGCGGCGGGTCGGCTACATGACGCAGCGCTTTTCGTACTGGGAGGACCTGACGGTGCGGGAGAACCTCGACTTCGTCGCGCGACTGTATGCGATCGACGCGCGAAAGGAACGTGTCGCACGGATCCTCGCCGAAATGGGACTGGAATCGCGAGCGAACCAACTGGCCGGTTCATTGTCGGGCGGCTGGAAGCAGCGCGTGGCGCTTGCGGCTGCGCTGTTGCAGTCGCCTGAGCTGTTGCTGCTCGACGAGCCGACAGCCGGCGTCGACCCGGGCGTGCGCAGGGAATTCTGGGAGGAACTGCACCGTCTGGCGGCCCGCGGCATTTCGGTGCTCGTCAGCACGCACTATATGGACGAGGCCGAGCGTTGCCACAAGCTCGCCTACATCTCGTACGGGACGCTGCTGGCGCACGGCGAGGCCGGCGAGCTCGTACGGCGGCATGCGCTCCATACCTGGTCGCTGTCCGGGGGAGATCTCGTGCGATTGAACGACCGGCTGAAGGGGCGGCCGGGCGTCGAGCAGGTGATTGCGTTCGGGCGTGCGCTGCACGTTTCGGGGCGTGACGAGGCCGTGCTTGGCGCGACGCTCGAAATGGTCGGCGGCGATGGCGTCGAGATCCAGAGAGTCGCAACGAATCTGGAACACGTTTTCCTGCACTTGATGAAGGACGGATCCGGGGAGCCAGGCTGACATGACCGGATTTTCGGTTTCCCGCTGGTGGAGCATGGTGACGAAGGAATTCCTGCAGATCCGCCGCGATCGCGTGACGCTCGGGATGATCGCCGTGTTGCCGATCGTGCAGCTGGCGCTGTTCGGTTTCGCGATCAACAGCGATCCAAGGCATCTTCCGACGATCGTGCTTGCCGACGACGCAAGCGAATTCTCGCGATCGCTCGTCGCCGGCATGCGCAATACAGGCTATTTCGATATCCAGGGTGGCCTGTTTTCCGAGCGCGCGGCACGTGACGCATTGCAAAAGGGAACCGTGCAGTTCGTGGTCAGCGTGCCGCACGACTTCTCGCGGCGGCTGGTGCGCGACGAGCTGCCGGAAATTCTGGTCGAGGCGGATGCCACGGATCCCGCGGCAACGGGAAATGCGATCGCCGCGTTCAACACGATGACGCGTACGGTGCTGAACAAGGATCTGACGGGAGCGCTGGCGCCAGCCGTGCCGCCGCAAGCATTCTCTGCCCGTGTGCACAAGATCTACAATCCGGCCGGCATTACGCAGTACAACATCATTCCGGGCCTGATGGGCGTCATCCTGTCGATGACGATGGTCATGATGACGAGTCTCGCCATCACGCGTGAACGTGAGCGCGGAACGATCGAGAACATCCTCGCGTCACCGGCAACGTCCATCGAGGTGATCTGCGGAAAGATCGTTCCGTACATCGTGATCGGCATCCTGCAGTGCACGATCATCCTGCTGGCGGCCCGGTTCGTATTCAGCGTGCCGTTCGAAGGCAATCCGGTGACGGTCTACTGCCTCGCGTCGTTGTTGATCCTCGCGAACCTGATGGTCGGCATCGCCATCTCGTCGGTCGCGCGAAATCAGTTGCAGGCGATGCAGATGACTTTCTTCTATTTTCTGCCAAGCGTCCTGCTCTCCGGATTCATGTTCCCGTTTGCCGGCATGCCGGGCTGGGCACGGATGATCGGCAACGGATTGCCGCTGACCTATTTCAACAGGGCCATTCGCGGCGTCCTCCTGAAGGGCAGCGGATGGAATGAAGTTTGGCCCGATGCCGCGACGATGGTCGCTTTCACGCTGGTTGCAATGACCTTCGGCCTGCTCGCGTACAGAACCACGCTCGATTGAACGACGATGGCACAACGAACACATCCTGGCCGCCGCGCTTGCCGCGCAATTGCGCTCCTGCCGATCGCGGTCGCCATCGTTCTGGGGCAAGGGTGCCGTCATCCCGCGTTCGTCTCTCGTTCCGCGAGCGATCTGGCATTGCCTTCCACCTTCATGGGAATGAGCGCCGGATCGGCCGAACGCGACGGCGCTTCTGTTCCGGCCGAACACGATCCGCGCTGGTGGCGGCGCTTTGGCTCGCCGGCGCTCGATACACTCGTCGAGCAGGCGATGCAGGATAGTCCGTCCGTGCGGAGTGCGGAGTCGCGGCTGGTCGAAGCCACGAAGTATCTCGAGGGCCAGCTCGGAGCAAGTCGCTATCCGCAGGTCGATTTCGGCGCGTCGGCAAAAAAGGAGCAGTTGAATACCGCTGCGGCCGGCCTGCCGATGATTCCGAACCCGTCGCCATTCATGTTGTACAACACGAACGTGAGCGTTCGATACGACTTCGATCTCTTCAGTGCGCAGCGCCATCGGATCGCCGCGAAACGATACGAAGCGGCGCTGAGAAAGCATCAGGCAGACGCGGCACGCCTGACGCTGGCCGGCAATATCGCGGCCGCGGCGGTCCGGGAAGGGCGGCTGCGCGACGAAATCGAATTGAACGAAGGCGTGTTGCAGAACCGGCAGGCCGTCCGGCAGACGCAGCACGATCGCTATGCAATCGGCAGCGTGGCTTATCGGGAAACGATCGACGGCGATTCGGACGTCGATCGAATCGAGGCGGAACTGGCGACCTTGCGCGCGCAACTGCAGCAGGTCCGGTTTCAACTCGCGGTCTATGCGGGTGTTCCATCGCCCGAATCGCTGCCGCGGTTTCGTCTGGACGATTTGCAGTTGCCACGGGACCTGCCGTCGACGGTTCCGTCGGAGTTCGTGCGTCAACGTCCCGACATCCTCGCAGCGGAGGCGAGCCTGCACATTGCTGGGGAACTGGCCGGCGTTGCCACGGCCAATCTTTACCCGCGGATCGAACTGGGCGCGAGCATCGGGTCGTCGCCGCTGGTGCTCGGCCAGTTGTTCGCGGGCGGCACGACGATCTGGAATATCGGTGCCCAGCTAAGCGCACCGATTTTTCACGGTGGAGAATTGCGTGCGTCGCGGGATGCGGCGTATGCCGCGTACGATGCGACGTTTGAAGACTACCGGAAGGTCGTGCTCAGCGGATTGCAGAGCGTTGCCGATGCGATGACCGAAATCGATCGCGATACGACGGCGCTGCAGGCCCGTGGCGCCGTCGCTCGCCGCCAGCAGACCGTTCTCGAGATGACGCGGCGTCAGTTCGAGAACGGCAGCTCGGATCGGCTTCGCGTGCTACGTGCCGAGTATGCGTACGATCTGACGCGGCTGGAGATGATTCGCCTGCGCGCGGCCAGGATGGCCAGTACGGTTTCGTTTTTTGCCGCCGTCGGTGGCGACGCGTATCCTGCGCGTTGACGGCAGGCATCCGGGCGGAAGACGGAGCCGCGATCGCCGCGGCTCCGGCAGGAGACTGACCTGCGATGCGCCCATGACATGGAAGGCAGGGCAGATCCCCGTTATGCCGCCACCGCCCGTGCCCGCGCCATCGTCAGCGCCGCATCCTCGATCATGTCCTCCTGCCCGCCGACGAGCCGCTGCCGGCCGAGTTCGACGAGGATGTCGCGCGCCGGAATCCCGTACTTCGCTTCCGCGCGCTTCGCGAACAGCAGGAACGACGAGTAGACGCCCGCGTAACCGAGCGTCAGCGCATCGCGGTCGAGGCGGATCGGCGCGTCCATGATCGGCACGACGAGATCCTCGGCGACGTCGGAAATCGCGAACACGTCGACGCCGGTCTCGATTCCCATCCGGTCGCACACCGCAACGAACACTTCCATCGGCGTATTGCCCGCACCGGCACCGAGGCCGGCGGCAGCCGCGTCGATCCGGTTCGCGCCGGCGGCGACCGCAGCGACCGAGTTCGCGACGCCCATCGCGAGGTTGTGGTGGCCGTGGAAGCCGAGTTCCGTCTCCGGCTTCAGCGCGGCGCGCACCTGGCCAATGCGCGCGGTCACGTCGTCGGGCAGCATGTGGCCGGCCGAATCGGTGATGTAGATGCAGTTCGCGCCGTACGACTCCATCAGCTTCGCCTGCACGACGAGCTGCTCGGGCGACGACATGTGCGCCATCATCAGGAATCCGACGGTATCGAGGCCGAGCGTGCGCGCGAGGCCGATATGCTGTTCCGACACGTCGGCTTCGGTGCAGTGCGTCGCGACGCGGATCGTGCCGACGCCGAGCTCGTGCGCCATGCGCAGGTGCTCGACGGTGCCGATGCCGGGCAGCAGCAGTGCCGACACCTTCGCCTGCTTCAGCTCCGGAATCACGGCGCTCAGGTACGCCTCGTCGGTATGCGCGGGAAAACCGTAGTTGACCGACGCGCCGCCGAGCCCGTCGCCGTGCGTGACCTCGATCAGTGGCACGCCGGCCGCATCGAGCCCGCGCGCGATGTTGCGCATCTGGTCGAGCGTGATCTGGTGACGCTTCGGGTGCATCCCGTCGCGCAACGACATGTCGTGGACGGTGATCTTCTTGCCTGCAAGTGACATCGTGTGACTCCTCGACTCAAGCGGTGGCGGCCGTCGCGGCCAGCATCTGTTCGGCGAAACGCTCGGCCGTGGCGGCCGCGGCGGCGGTCATGATGTCGAGATTGCCCGCGTATTTCGGCAGGTAATCGCCGAGCCCCTCGACTTCCATGAACACCGACACGCGGTTGCCGTCGAACACCGGGCCGTTCTTCAGCGTGTAGCCGGGCACGTAGCGCTGCACTTCCTTGACCATCGCATGCACCGACGCGGTGATCGCGTCGACGTCGGGCGGGCCGTCGGTCAGGCAGTGGATCGTGTCGCGCATGATCAGCGGCGGCTCGGCCGGGTTGATCACAATGATTGCCTTGCCCTTGCGGGCGCCGCCGACCTGCTCGATCGCGCCGGACGTCGTGCGCGTGAATTCGTCGATGTTCTTGCGCGTGCCGGGGCCGACCGAGCGCGACGACACCGTCGCGACGATCTCGCCGTACGCGACCGGCTGCACGCGCGACACCGCGTACACCATCGGGATCGTCGCCTGGCCGCCGCAGGTCACCATGTTCACGTTCATCTGCGCGCTGCCGAGATGCGCGTCGAGGTTGACCGGCGGCACGCAGTACGGCCCGATCGCGGCTGGCGTCAGGTCGATCATCTTCACGCCGAGCGCGGTGAGCTTGTCGGAGTTGTCGCGGTGCACGTAGGCCGACGTCGCGTCGAACGCAATGCGGATCTCGTCGTCGGCGACGTGCGGCAGCAGCCCGTCGACACCTTTGTCGGTGGTCTTCAGCCCGAATTCGCGGGCCCGCGCGAGGCCGTCGGACGCCGGGTCGACGCCGACCATCCACACCGGTTCGAGCACCGGCGAGCGGCGCAGCTTGTAAAGCAGGTCGGTGCCGATGTTGCCGGGCCCGATCAGTGCGCATTTGATTTTCTTCATCAGGATTCTTCCTCTTCCTTTAGATAAAGCGGACGTCGCAACCGCCGATACCCGAGATGTGCATCGACAGCGCGTCGCCGGCCGTGACCGGAATCAGTTTCGCGAGCGAGCCGGACAGCACGATCTCGCCGGCGAGCAGCGGCACGTCGTATTCGGCGAGCGTGTTCGCGAGCCACGCGACCGCGTCGGCGGGATGGCCGAGCGCCGCGTCGCCGCGGCCTTGCGCGACGGTTTCGCCGTTCTTCTCGATGGTCATCTCGCACGCGGCGAGATCGAGCGTGCGCGGATCGACGCGCGCATCGCCGAGCACGTACACGCCGCACGACGCGTTGTCGGCGACGGTGTCCACGATGCGGATCGCCCAGTCGCGAATGCGCGAATCGACGATCTCGAAGCAGGGCGCAACCGCGGCCGTCGCGGCGATCACGTCGGTGCGGTCGATGCCGGGGCCGCGCAGGTCGCGCGCGAGGATGAACGCGATCTCGCCTTCGGCGCGCGGCGCGATCAGCGACTCGGTGGCGATCGCCTCGCCGGCCGCGTAGTGCATGCCGGACAGCAGGATGCCGAAATCGGGCTGGCGCACGTTCAGCATGTCCTGCACAGCCTTGCTCGTCACGCCGATCTTCTTGCCGACCACCGATTCGCCGCATTCGACACGGCGTTCGATGAAGCGTTGCTGGATCCGGTACGCATCGTCGAGGGACAGCCGGCGCGGCCGCCCCGACAGCGGCGCGACAGGCGCGCGGGAGTGCCACGCGGCATACAGCTCGTCGCCGAGCGTCGCATGCAAGCGGTTGGACATGGTAGGGCCCTCGAATGGAAAAGGCCGCCGTCTCGGGCGGCGTCCGTCGTGCGCCGGAGCGAGGCTCCGGCGCGTGCGGCGATTTGGTTAGTTACCCGAACTGCGGATCGCGTCCGGCGAGAAATATGCCTCGCTGAACTGCGGGCTGTTGTCGAGCTTCGGCATCGGCCCTTCGTTGGTCAGGCGGTCGGCCATGTAGGCACCCGAAATCAGGTCGTGGAAGAACACGACACCCGGGTAGAACGTCTTCGCGTCGTACGCGTACAGCGTCGTCGCGACGTTGGTGCGCCACAGCTGGCCGCGTGCGTCGTAGTTGTCGGCGAGCAGCGTCATCCACGAGTCCTCGTCGATGTACAGCACGCGCTTCGCGTACTGGTGACGATAGCCGCTCTTCAGCGTCGCTTGCAGCACCCACACGCGATGCAGCTCGTAGCGGATGTACGAAGGGTTTTCATGTCCCTTGGTCAGCAGGTCCGCATACTTGACCGAGCTGTCCATCGCCTTGTAGTTGTCGTACGGCACGTAGACTTCACGCTTGCCGACGATCTTCCAGTCGTAGCGGTCGCCGGGGCCGTTGTACAGGCGGTCGTCGTCGACGGTGCGGAAGCCGCCCGGGCCCTGCGGCTGGTCATAGCCGTATTCGGGCGCCTGGCGCACGCGCCGCGTGCCCGGGTTGTACATCCACGTGCGCGACGAGTTGTCCGCGCCGGCCTTGTCCCAGTTCGTGAAGCCGACGATCAGCGAGCCGCGGTCGGACAGCGGCAGCTCCGTCGCGTTGCGATAGAACGTGCGGTTGTTCAGGTCGCTCTTCACGTCGTACTTGCCGACGTTGCGCGGCGAGTAGATGTCGTAGCGCACCTTGCCCCACGCGATGTTGCCGTCGGAGTACACGACCGCCTGGTCGTAGGTCGCCTGCTCGGTGCCGATCGCCGACGAGAAGCGCTGGTTCCACAGCAGCTCGGCGGCCGTCTTCGGGATCGGGTACGGCACCTGCGGCGGCGCGTTGGTCAGCCCGTTCGCGTCGGACGTCATCGTCGAATCGGGCGCATACGTGCGGATGTCCTTGTAGACGGAATCCGCGTAGCGGAAGTCGCGATGGCTCGGATAGACGTTGATCTTGAACGTGGCCGGATAGCGCTTGAACATCGCCTTCTGGCCGTCGGTCAGGTGCTCCGCGTACTGCGCCATGTTCTCGGCGGTGATCGTCGCGACCGGCTTCTCGTTCGCGAACGGATCGGGGTAGCGGCTGCCGCGCTTGTACTGCACGTCGGGCGGCGTGCCGAGCCACTTGCCCGACCACTCCGGCACGCTGTTGTCCTTGCTCGCGGCGCGCACCGCGCCCATCGGCGTGAGCGGGCCGTCGAGCGCCTTCAGATCGTCCGGCGTGACCTTCGCGAACGAGGCCGTCGCGACGAGCGCGCACGCGGCCATCACCGATGCGCGCAGGAGGGGGAGACGAGTTCGTTTCATGACAAATCCTCTTCTTGCTGAGTGACGAGCGGCCGGGCCGCTCAGAAGTGGTAGGTCGCCGTGGCGAGCACGTAGTCGCGATCCGCGAGCGGACGCGTGACCGGGTTCGGCGAGCCGAGGAACTTCGCGTAGACGAGCGCCAGCTGCAGGTTGCTCAGGCGCGTGAACGTCACGCCGGCCGTCACGCGGTGATCGCCCTGGCCCGTCAGCGAGCCGAGCGCGCCGGCGAGCGGCGACGTGCCGGTCAGGTCGTGCGTGTAGGTCAGCGGCACGTCGAGATCCCAGCCGTTGAACACGTTCTTGTAGCTGAGCGTCCACGCGATCTCCATCGCGAGCGCGTTGCGCGAGTTGGCGAGCGTGGTCGAGCCGTCGAGCGCGGAGATGCCGCCGGCATGCACGTACGTCAGTTCGCCGATCAGCGACTGCGAGTTCGCGAGGAAGCTCGGCCCGATCGAGTAGATGCCCGACAGGTTGGTCTGCAGCACGTTCGCGCGGGTCGACTGCGGGCCGGTCGGCGTGTTGACGAGCACGGCCGCACCCTGGCGATACGACACTTCGCCCGCGACGTTCACCGGGCCGACCTGCGTCGAGAAGCTCGCGCCGGTCAGCTTGATGTTGCTGAAATATTTTTGCTGGTACTGCAGCGTCGGGAAGTACGTCGTGACGACGCTCGGGTTCATGTCGTTGTAATGCAGGTGGTACACGCCGAGCTCGGTGTCGCCCAGCACGCGCACGCGTGCGCCGATACCCCACTGGTTGCGGGCGCTCGGCTTGTCGTCGGCCCCGCGCGGAATGATCATCCCGCCGGGGCCGATGATGAACTGCGCGCCCGGGCCGACCACGTCCGAATAGCTCCAGTACGTGCCGGGCGCGGTCAGGCGGTTCTGCTGGAACGAGAACTGGTAGTAGCCGAGCAGGCTGAAGTTCGGCGTGATCTGCCACTGCGTCGAGATCTGCGGCACCGGCAGCAGGATGTCCTTCACCTGAGCGCCCGCGACATAGGACTTGGTGGCATCGGCCGGGCCTTGCGCGCCCGCGATGTTCGGGAAGAACAGGCTTTCGCCCCACGCGACCACCTGGTCGCCGACCTTCACGTTCAGGCTCGTCGGGCCGATCTTGAAGGTGTTGTAGGCGTAGGCGGCGAGCAGCGTCGTGTGGCCGCCCGACCAGTAGCGGGCGTCGCCGGTGAAGTTGTTGTACTGGCCCGTGTGATTGACCGTGCCGGGCGCGTCGTTGTAGTTCGGGTGGCGGTACGCCTGATCGTAGAACGTGCTCGCGCGGACGAACACGCCCCAGTCGTCGTGTTTCAGGTTCACTTCGCCGAGCAGGCTGACCTGGTTCTCGATCAGCTTGTTCTTCGCGAAGTTGCGGTCGCCGTCGTCGCCGTTGATGTTCGCCGGCGTCAGCAGATTGCCGCTCGGCGCACGCGTGCGCATGCCGAGGCCGTAACTCAGCGTGAACGTGTAGTCCAGCGTCGTGTCGGCGCCGAGCTCGATCGTGCTGCCGGCGTGCGCGTCGGGAACGGCGCAAGTCAGCAGCGCGGCGGCCAGCGTCGACAGCGCGGCGGTGGCCCGCTTGTCGGTACGGCGCGAAATCCGTTGATGCATGGTGTCTCCTCTGGGGGTATCGACGACGGTCGACTGTGGTTGTCGTGAGAGGCAGAGTAGGGAGATCGCGATAGCAGGGAATCGTCAAAATGAACTAGATGACTTCCCTAGGACTGGAAACGATCGGCGCGCGCCTCTGGCGGCGCGTGCGTCAGCGCGCTTGCATCTGCGCCGCGGCCAGGAACGCGGGCCGTTCGCCCCCGCCGTCGAGCCGCAGGTTCGCGCCCGACGTGTACGACGCGTCTGGCGACGCGAGGAACACGCACGCCGACGCGACGTCGTCGGGCGTCGCGAGCCGTCCGGCCGGAATCGTCGCGCGGATCGCATCGAGCGCCGCATCGTCACCGTAGTGGCCTTCGGTCGCGGATTCGGTTTGCACGAGGCTCGGGCTGATCGCACACACGCGCACGCGCGGCGCCCACTCGACCGCGAGCGACGTGACAGCGTTGACGAGCCCCGCCTTCGCGGCGCCGTACGCGGCGGTGCCGGGCGACGGCCGCGACGCGCTGACGCTCGCGATGAACAGCATCACGCCGCCGTGCGGTTGCGGCTGCATGATCGCGTTCACGCGCTGCGCGAGTTGCAGCGGCGCGATCAGGTTCAGCCGCACGATCGATTCGGTGAAGCGCGGCGACGCGTCGGCCGCGAGCACGAACGGCGAGCCGCCCGCGTTGTTGACGAGCACGTCGAGGGCGCCCGTCGAGGCGCGGACCGTCGCGAGCATCGCGTCGACCTGCTCGATGTCGCGCAGGTCGGCCGCGATGAAGGTGGCCGTGCGTCCGCCGGCGGACGGCGGCGTGTCGGGCGCGCTGCGCCCGCACACGAACACGCGCGCCCCCGCCGCGAGAAACCGCTCGGCGATGCGCCGCCCGATGCCCTTGGTGCCGCCCGTCACGAGCACCGTCTTGCCGCTGTAGTCGAATCCGTTCATCGTCTGCCTCCATTTTCGGTGGCCCGATGATAGGAACAAGCGCGCGCGGCTTCGTAGTCTGAAAGGATGATGTCGGCCGGCGCCGGCGGCGCAATCATCGTGGCAGGCATCCATCGACCGACGAAGGAGACAACCCGCGATGACGACCCCCACGACGCCGCCGGCCGGCATCTTCACCGACGTTCCGGGCGGCTTGCGCCTGCATCATTTCGAGGCGGGCGCAGGCCGCCCGGTGGTGTTCATCCACGGTAGCGGCCCGGGCGCGAGCGGGTTCAGCAACTTCAAGCACAACTACCCCGCATTCGCGGCGGCCGGCCACCGCGCGATCGTCGTCGACCTGCCGGGCTACGGGCAGTCGTCGAAGCCGTCCGGCGTCGCCTACACGCTCGATTTCTTCGTCGGCGCGCTGCACGCGCAGCTGGCCGCGCTCGGCATCGGGCCGGCCGTGCTGCTCGGCAACTCGCTCGGCGGCGCGATCGCGCTGAAATACGCGCTCGATTACCCGGATGAAGTCGACGGACTGATCATGATGGCGCCGGGCGGCGTCGAGGATCGCGATACCTATTTCCGGATGGAAGGGATCCAGCGGATGGTGAAGCTCTTCACCAATCGCCAGATGAATGACGACACGATGCGCGAGCTGCTGACGCTGCTGGTGCACGATCCGGCGATCGTCACCGACGCGCTCGTCGCCGAGCGGATGAAGGTGTGCGTCGAGCAGCCGACCGAAGTGCTGTCGACGATGAGCGTGCCGAACCTGACGGGCGCGCTCGCCGACCTGCGCTGCCCGGTGCTCGGTTTCTGGGGCACGGACGACCGCTTCAATCCGGTCGGCGGCGCGCTGACGTTCCTCGAGCGCTGCCGCGACGCGCGCTTCGTGCTGCTGAACCGCTGCGGCCACTGGGTCATGGTGGAGCATGCGGCCTATTTCAATCGGGAATGCCTCGATTTCCTGGCTGCTCCGACGGCGCGATGATGCGCGATGGTTTTGATGGCCGGCCTGTTCGTGGCCGGCTCGCCTGAATACAAGGAGACACAATGAAACTCATCGAAGACCTCTTCGACCTGCGCGGCAAGGTGGCCGCGATCACCGGCGGCGCGCGCGGCATCGGCGCGGAAACGGCGCGCACGCTGGCCGCGGCCGGCGCGAGCGTCGCGATCCTCGACGTGCTGTCGCAGCCCGCCGAAGCGCTCGTCGAGGAGATTCGCGCGCAGGGCGGCCAGGCCGCGTTCTGGTCGCTCGACGTCACGCAGGAGGCCGACGTCGAGCGCGTGTTCGGCGAGATCGTCGCGCGCTTCGGGCGCCTCGACGTGCTCGTGAACAACGCGGGCATCGAAGGGCACAACGTGCCGACGCACGAACTCACGCTCGCACAGTGGCAGCGCGTGCAGGACGTGAACGTCAACGGCGTGTTCCTGTGCACGCGCGCGGCGATTCCACGCCTCGAAGCGGCCGGCGGCGGCTCGATCGTGAACCTGTCGTCGATGTACGGGATCGTCGGCGGCCCGGACGTGCCCGCGTATCACGCGTCGAAGGCCGCGGTGCGGATGATGGCGAAGGTCGATGCGATGCTGTACGCGGCGAAGAACATCCGTGCGAACTCCGTGCATCCGGGCTACATCCGCACGCCGATGCTCGAGGACGCATTCCGCCAGATGGGCCAGGATCCCGACAACGTGTTCGGCTATCTGCAGACCAACGTGCCGATGGCGAAGATCGGCAGCCCGCGCGACATCGCGGCCGGCATCCTGTATCTCGTATCGCCGGCCGGGCGCTACGTGACGGGCGCGGAGCTGGTGATCGACGGCGGATACACCGCGCGCTGACACGCCGCGGCGGTCGAAACAAGAGAGGAGGCAGGCAGTTGAAAGCGCTCGTGGCAGTGAAGCGCGTGGTCGACGCGAACGTGAAGGTCGGCGTGAAGTCCGACCGCACCGGCGTCGACATCGCGAACGTGAAGATGTCGATGAACCCGTTCGACGAAATCGCGGTGGAAGAGGCCGTGCGGCTGAAGGAGGCCGGCGTCGTGACGGAGGTGGTGGCCGTGTCGGTCGGTGTCGCGCAGGCGCAGGAAACGCTGCGCACGGCGCTGGCGATCGGCGCGGATCGCGCGATCCTCGTCGAGTCGAATGACAGCGTCGAGCCGCTGGCCGTCGCGAAGATCCTGAAGGCGCTGGTCGACAAGGAACAGCCGCAACTGGTGATCCTGGGCAAGCAGGCGATCGACGACGATTCGAACCAGACCGGCCAGATGCTGGCTGCGCTGGCAGGCCTGCCGCAAGCGACGTTCGCGTCGAAGGTGACGATCGCCGACGGTCGTGCGACGGTCGCGCGTGAGGTCGATGGCGGCGCCGAAACGCTGTCGCTTCAACTGCCTGCAGTTGTTACCACGGACCTGCGCCTGAACGAGCCGCGCTACGTGACGCTGCCGAACATCATGAAGGCGAAGAAGAAGCCGCTGGAAACGGTGAAGCCGGAAGACCTCGGCGTGGATGTCACGCCGCGTCTGAAGACGCTGAAGGTGGCCGAGCCGCCGAAGCGCGCGGCCGGCGTGAAGGTGCCGGACGTGAAGACGCTGGTCGACAAGCTGAAGACCGAAGCCAAGGTGCTGTAACAGGGAGCGGACGGACATGACGATTCTGGTAATCGCCGAGCATGACGTGGCATCGGCTGGCGGCGCGTCGCCGATCAAGGCCGCGACGTTGAGTGCGGTGGCGGCTGCGCAGGCCATTGGCGGCGACATACACGTGCTGGTCGCAGGCCACAACGTGCAAGCAGCGGCCGATGCGGCAGCGAAGATCGCAGGCGTTTCGAAAGTGCTGCTCGCCGACGCGCCGCAACTCGCGGACGGTCTCGCCGAGAACGTCGAAGCGACGGTGCTGACCGTCGCGTCGAACTACTCGCACATCCTCGCGCCGGCCACCGCGTACGGCAAGAACATCGCGCCGCGCATCGCCGCGAAGCTGGACGTCGCGCAGATCTCCGACATCACGGCGGTGGTATCGGCCGACACGTTCGAGCGTCCGATCTATGCTGGCAACGCAATCGCGACGGTGCAGTCGGGCGACCCGATCAAGGTGATCACGGTGCGGACGACGGGCTTCGATCCGGTCGCGGGCGTTGGCGGCAGCGCAGCGGTCGAGAAGATCGAAGCGGCAGCAGATGCGGGTGTGTCGCAGTTCATCGGCCGGGAGGTGACGAAACTCGATCGCCCCGAACTCACCAGCGCGAACATCGTCGTGTCGGGCGGCCGCGGCCTGGGCAGCGGCGAGAACTACATGAAGGTTCTCGAGCCGTTGGCCGACAAGCTGAGCGCCGCACTCGGCGCGTCGCGCGCGGCAGTCGACGCCGGCTACGTGCCGAACGACTACCAGGTCGGCCAGACCGGCAAGATCGTCGCGCCGCAGTTGTACATCGCCGTCGGTATTTCCGGTGCGATCCAGCATCTGGCCGGCATGAAGGATTCGAAGGTGATCGTCGCGATCAACAAGGATCCGGAAGCGCCGATCTTCGGCGTGGCCGACTACGGCCTCGTCGGCGACCTGTTCACGCTCGTGCCCGAAGCGGCCGCGGTGCTTTGAGCGATGCCGCTGTTCGAATTCAACGGCATGCGCCCGCGCGTCGATCCGTCCGCATACGTTCATCCGAGCGCGGTCGTGATCGGCGACGTGACGATCGGCGCGCGCTGCTACATCGGCCCGCATGCGAGCCTGCGCGGCGACTTCGGCGCGATCGTCGTCGGCGACGGCAGCAACGTGCAGGACGGCTGCGTACTGCACGTCGGCATCCGCGAGACGTGCCGGCTCGGCGTGAACAGCCACATCGGCCATGGCGCGATCGTGCACGGCGCGACGCTCGAGCCGGACACGATGATCGGGATGAACGCGGTCGTGATGGACGGCGCGACGATCGGCGCGACCACGATCGTCGCGGCCTGCGCGTTCGTGAAGGCCGGTTACGACGTGCCGCGCGGCGTGCTGCTCGCGGGCGTGCCGGGCCGTGTGGTGCGGCGGCTGAGCGACGCGGAGATCGACGCGAAGGCGAACGGCACGCGGATCTATCAGCAGCTGGCGGTGGATTGCTTGAGGTGGCTCCGGCAGATCGACGGCGCGTAAGCGATGCGCGTTGTCGTTCAGGCGGCGGATGCTTGGCCGGCGGCAAGACCGTCGTGCGTCAGTGTGAATACCGCAAACCCCGTGCGCGCCGAGCGCCGCGCCGAAAGCGCGATGCCACGGTTTTATCGGGGTTTGTGCGGATGGCGATTCGCCGTCGTGCATGCCGGTCGCGACGTTCGCGCGGGATCGATTGCCTGATGCGGCGCCGTTGTCTTAAGATCGGCGTCAGACCATCCCACCGCCTCCGGCGCCGAATGAAAACGACCCTACGCCTGCGCGTCGCCATTATCGCTTCGGCCTTCGCCGTCTATCACATATTCATGCACGTTCAGTGGGTCGCCAGTGGTTGCATCGAATTTCGCGGCAGCCGGCATTGCAGCTTCGAGAACAGTGAGAATTTCGAAGGCATGATGGACTTCGACCTGCTGCTGACCTGCGCGTGGGTCGCGGGCGCGATGATGGCGTGGTTCGCGGTCGCGCGGTCGTCGAAGAAACCGGGTTGACGTCAGGACGACACCGCCGGGGGCTGCGGATGCGACGCGTGCGGCGGCGCGTTTTTCGCCGTCAATGCCCGACGGTTGCCATCATTCGCGCCGAATGGCGTTCGCCTGTCGCCGCACCGACCGGTGCGGCCTCGTCGAGCGCTGCCAGTTCGCCGGATGAGTGATCGATGTCCGACACGGCAACGTTTTCTTCAAGATCTGCGATACGCCGGTTACCCGGAATGGGCACCATGTTGCGGCTCGACGTCCATGCGATGGCACCTTGCGAAGGCGTGACACGCTTCGACGTTGCGATTGCGGCGATCCGGTCGACCAGCCGGCGGCTGCACGCGCGACACAGGCGCATACAGACGGATTCAGGCAATGCGTCCTGTTGCCGTCGTTCGATCCGCCTTGCAAGCCGTTTCCTATCGACTAACATTTTCCGGTAGCGTCTGTTTTGCGGTTTGTCGGTCAGTCCCACTGAAACGGGAGATAAAAATGCCAGAAGAAATCGACCCGCGCCGGCGTGGCTTTGCGCGCATGGCAGCCGGTGCGCTTGTTGCAGCGCAGTTCGAGATGCTGCAATCCGCTCACGCACAAAATGCGCCGTCGGCAACCCCGCCGCTTCCACCGATCAAGCCTGGAAGCCATCCGTCGTTCACGACGATCAAGCAGATCAAGGCCGGGTTGCTCAACGTCGGCTATGCGGAAGCGGGCCCGGCCGATGGGCCGCCAGTCATGCTGCTGCACGGCTGGCCATACGACATCCACAGCTTCGTCGACGTCGCCCCGGCGCTCGGCGCGCAGGGGTATCGGGTGATCGTCCCGTACCTGCGGGGCTACGGCTCGACCACCTTCCTGTCGGACCAGACGATGCGTAACGCGCAGCCGACGGCCGTTGCACTCGACATCATCGCGCTGATGGATGCGCTGGATATCCGGACGGCTCTGTTCGGTGCATTCGACTGGGGCGCGCGAACCGCCGATATCATTGCCGTGCTGTGGCCGGAGCGTTGCAAGGGGCTGGTATCGGTGAGCGGCTATCTGATCGGCAGTCAGAGCGCGGGGAAAATGCCGTTGCCGCCCGCCGGCGAGTTCCAGTGGTGGTATCAGTTCTATTTCGCGACCGACCGTGGCCGCGACGGCTACGAGAAGTACACCGAAGATTTCGTCAAGTTCATCTGGAAACAGGCGTCGCCGAAATGGAACTTCGACGACGCGACCTTCGCGCGAAGCGCGCCGGCTTTCCGAAACCCGGATCACGTCGCCATTACGATCCACAATTACCGATGGCGGCAGGGGCTTGCGGTGGGCGAGGCGAAGTACGACGAATACGAGCAGCGGCTTGCATCCGCGCCGCCGATCACGGTTCCGAGCATCACGATGGAAGGCGACGCGAACGGGGCGTTTCACGTGCCGCCGGCCGTCTATCGGTCGAAGTTCACCGGCAAGTACGAGCATCGCACGATCACGGGCGGTATCGGCCACAATCTGCCGCAGGAGGCGCCGCAGGCATTCGCCCAGGCGGTGGTCGACGTCGGACGGTTCTGACCGGCAGGCTGCGCGGCGGTTCGTCCGGCGACGGCGTCATTGCGTGCGCACCGGCTCCGGCCGGTCGCGCAGGATCGCGAGCGACAGCGCCGCCAGCCCGCAGCTGGCGATGAGCATCAGCAACGCGCCCTTGCCGGCATGCACCATCACCCAGCCGCCGATCGACGGAAACCCGAACGCGCCGATGAAATACGACGCGACGAACCAGGTCAGCACGCCATGCCGTTGCGCGTCCGGGCAATCGTTGACCGCCTGCGCCTGGATCACCGGATACATGAGACCGTAGCCGGCGCCCAGCAGGACGGCCGCGACGGACTGCAGCGATGCGTGCGCGGCAGCGCCGAACATCGCGAGCGCGCCGAGCAGCATCAACATGAGCAGGCCCTTGGTCGCCGTTTCGGGGCGCGCCATCCTGACCCATCTCCCGAGCAGCCAGCGCGCGCTCACCACCGTCATCGTATAAACACTGAAGAATGTGCCGGGCCGCGCCTGCGTGCCCTGCATGAGCGACATCTGGAACGTCATCAGGCCGGAGAACACGCAGGTGCCGAGCGCGATCATCGCGATCGGCGCGGCCGCCCGCGTGCGCGAGATCGTGCGCAGCTCGCGCACCCACCGGCCGCCGGCGACGGGGGCGGACGGACGCGGGCTCAGGCGGCCGAATGCTTCCAGCATCAGCGACGCGAGCGCGCACAGCGCGCCGACCGCGTAAAGCGTGTCGTCGATCGACCAGTGGAGCATGCGCATCGCATAGGCGGCAAACGCCGGGGATGCGCCGATTCCGGTCATCTGGAACGTCGCCGATCGAAAGAACCAGGTGCCGCGCTCCGCACCGCTGGTACGCTCCGCCAGCGACATCGGCGCGGCCAGGTGAAACGCGCCCCAGCCGAAGCCGACCAGGAAGCCGGACGGCAGGTCCGCATAGGCCGCGCGCCCGACGAGCGCGAAGCCGACGATGCCGGCGCCGATGCACAGTGACGACAGCGCGGCGATCCGCGCGGTGCCGATCTGCTGCGAGAACCAGCCGACAAACGACAAGCCGGCGAACGTGCCGACCGTCGCCGCGGCCAGTGCCGCGCCGGTATCGAGATCGCTGCCGCCGATCGCGCGAAAGCGCATCGACAGCAGGAAGGTCGCACCGTAGCCGCCCGCGGTGAGCAGGGTGCCGACGAGAAACAGCAACGCACTTTGAACACGCATGACAGCGATCCGGGGCGACGGCGACGGTCGGGGTGAATCGTCGATTGCGAGACAGTATGAACCAGGACCGATGCGGGATGCCCGCATTCGTGATGCTGCGTGCGTGCCGTCGGCTTTTGTCCGACATGGCTCGAACACGCTCTTCGGAGCGCGCCGTTGCGCATCGAAACGCCTGCATCGGCGGGGCTGCGCGACGAAGTTGAATGCGTCGGGCCGGCACCGTTGCGCGCCGCGCGGCGCCTGGTTTTTTTCGACGCACGAGGCACCCGCGCGCACTTTGATTTCCCCTGTCCGCTGCACTAGATTCGAAACATTACGTGCCAGCGACTGCGCGAGGTGAAGCCATGACGCCGTGGGAGATCCAGGGAACCGAACTGATGAACTGCAATTGCTCATACGGTTGCCCCTGCCAGTTCAATTCGTTGCCGACGCACGGCAACTGCGAAGCGATGGGTGCGATTTCGATCGACAGCGGCCACTACGGCGACGTGGTGCTCGACGGTGTCCGGATCGCGGTCGTGTTCCAGTGGCCCGGGCCGATTCACGAGGGCCACGGCCGGTGCCAGCCGATCGTCGACGAGCGTGCGAGCCCCGCACAGTGCGAAGCCGTGCTGAAGATCATGACCGGTCAGGACACCGATCCGTTCGCGACGATGTTTTCCGTGTTCGCATCGACGCTCGAGCAGGCCTACGAGCCGATCTTCGCGAAGATCGATTTCGACGTCGACGTGGATGCGCGGCGCGGCCGGATCAGCATCGACGGCGTGCTCGACATCGTCGGCGAGCCGATCCGCAATCCGGTGACGGGCGCCGAACATCGCGTGCGGATCGACCTGCCGCACGGCTTCGAATACGAGCTGGCCGAGATCGGATCCGGCACCGGCCGGTCGCACGGCCACATCCAGCTGGATCTCGAGCGGAGCTACGCGCAGTTCGCACGGCTGCACCTGAACAACCACGGGCTGATCCGGCATCGCGTCGCGGCATGATCCCCGTCGGCGAGCTTCTCGGACGCGAGCGCGTCGTCACGCTGCTCGGCATGACCGCGCTCGTCGGCGCGTGCTGGGCCTATCTGTGGACGGGGGCCGGCACCGGCATGTCGGCGCTGGACATGACGGCGGTCGCGCTATTTCCGCATCGGCTGGCCGACGGCATGGGCGCCATGGATCCGTCGCTCGCGACCGTGATCCTGATGTGGTGGGTGATGATGATCGCGATGATGACGCCCGGCGCGGCGCCGGTCGTGCTGCTGTACCGGCGCGTGCTGCGGCATCACGGTCGGGGCGATGCCGGGTCGGCATTCACGTCGACGAGCCTGTTGGCCGGCTATCTGGCCGTATGGCTCGCGTTCTCGGTCGGCGCGGCCGTGCTGCAGATGCTGCTGCAGCCTGCCGGCCTGATCTCCGGGATGATGCTGTGGTCGAAGAGCGCCGTGCTGTCCGCGATCGTCCTCGCGCTGGCCGGCGTCTATCAGTTCTCGCCGCTGAAACAGGCATGCCTGCGGCAATGCCGGTCGCCGGTGCGGTTTCTCGCGACATACTGGCGCCCGGGAATCACGGGCAGCTTCCTGCTCGGCGCGCGCCACGGCGCGTATTGCGTGGGCTGCTGCTGGCTGCTGATGGCGCTGCTGTTCGTCGGCGGCGTGATGAACGTCGTTTGGATCGTCGCGTTGTCGCTGTTCGTGCTGGTCGAAAAGGTACTTCCGGGCGGCGAGCGGGTCGGCCGGGCGCTGGGTGTCGTGCTGATCGGGTGGGCGGTCGCGACGTTGCTGGTGTAGGGGGTGCGTTCCATGTGTTGCCCGCTGCAGCCGGGAGTCGGTTGATGAAGATTCGAAATATTGCCGTCGCCGTCCTCTCCGCGATGAACGTCGTCGCGACACCGGCGTATTCAGCCGGCAGCATGTCCGACATGAACATGGACATGGGCGACTCGAAGACGTCGGCGCCGGATGCCGCGCTGACCAACGCCGAAGTGAAACGGATCGATGCCGAGCACGGCATGGTGACGCTGAAGCACGGCGCGCTCCAGAACGTCGGGATGTCGCCGATGACGATGGCATTCAAGGCCGGCGACCCGGCGATGATCGCGTCGCTGCACGTGGGCGACAAGGTCAAGGTCCGGGTCGAGCGCGTGAACGGTGCGCTGACGATCGTGAAGCTCGAGAAGCAGCGGTGAGGTTCGCCGCGCGTGATGGCTGGCAAGACGGGCCAAACCCGAACGCTTCGGTCTGCATGCGGCACATCGTGCCCGGGAACGATCGCAGGTACGGCGCGTGAGGGGGGCGTCCGGCGAGCATTCCGGGGAACGGTAGTCCTGTCAATCATGGCGTTGCGGGGGCAGGGCATAGGCTTCGCCAAGGTAGTGCCACTGCACCTGCTCAGCGGCCAGCCAGTCGAATGACGGTGCGCCGAAGCGTTCCCCGATTTGATAGCGCTCCGCAATGTTACGGCGGGCGGGGATCAACTCGGCTTTGGAGGCAGAGGGTGGGCCATACAGCGCGAGCCAATAGCTATCGCGTGGTACTGGATTGTCGCCCGTGACAACCATCGTGCTATGTTCTCGTGCCGCCACGACATACCCGTCCGGAATGAATTCCCGGCCTTGCTGCGCCACACTCTTTTGCGGCTTGGGGGGCGGTGTCACGGCCTTTGCGCCGTCGATCAGCGTCTGTGCTTTACCATCCCATTTCGGCAACGGGGCGGGTGGCAGCGGGAGTACCTTGTCAAGATTCGGCAGCTTCAGGCGACCCTGATAGAACTCGAGCGCATCCCCGAGCTTGCTGTAACGTTCCGCACGCGCTTTGTCGATATGCCCGACCAGGTTGGTTCCATCGGTAAGGTCTAGGCCTCGGAACTCCGGTGCGAGGCTATGTGCGCATTTGGCACTTCCGAGCTTTACACCCTCGTGCAAAATTTTTAGGGCGCGTGCCTTACCTTCGGCGGTGTTATCTCTCGTGTAGACAAGCCCTAATTCATCTGCCGCATCTCCATATCCCTGTGCGAAGGCACATTCCAGCATCTGTGTCGCAACCGGCAAATTTGCCCAGAATTCGCCGCCTGGATCGTCATGTGCAGCATCTGTCTTTGTTCCAATGAAAGTTTGCGCGGATGGACTACCCATATCGGCAGCGCGCTGGAAGAAGGCATAGGCGCTGGTCGCATCGCCGCCTTTAACCAGCCCGTTCTGATGGTAGACCCCCATCATGTCGTAGGCGTCAGGCACACCCAGTTTCATCGCTTTTTCCACCCAGCGGATAGCCGTTTCGGGATCATGGGTTGGTACGCCCTGACGATCGCTCAATATCAGTGAGGCGATATTCAGCATGGCCTTCCAGTGATTGCGCTCGGCAGCCTGCGAGTAGAGTTGGTAAATCTTCGGGTAATCGCGCTTATCGTAGTCAATGTGCGGATTATCAAGCGCCAGCGCCTGCTGAAACCACAATTCAGCCTGGGGGTCGACAGGTGGTACGTGTTGGGCCTGATACACGCACGCGAAGGACTTGCGATGAGGACTGAATAACGGCAGTTTCTCGTAACGGGGCAGGTCGGACATGGAGGCACTCAGCTGGCTGCTCTGGGCCGTAAAAGGGCCGGCTTGCGAATTGGCGGCCGGCAAGCAGAGGCTTGCGAATAGAAGTCGCAGAACGAGGGTGATCAGTTTCGCGTTGGATCGATTCATCTCAAGTAAGGGCCGATGTGTCTGACGTCGATGGAATGGTCGCGAAAGCGCCAGTTTCCGCTGCGAGGTACGCGGAAACCGCATGCGTGACGATGTTCAGGAAAGCCGCAGCGTCGATCGATGTGCTGAGCACTAGTACCGTTTGTCACCGGAATCTCCGCCGGCTTCCGCAAAATTCAACTCGACGCCATTCCCGGCCGGATCGGTGAAAAAGATCTGCAGCTGGCTCGTGACTGGCACGTACCGGCGCGTGTACCGAACCTGCGCGTCAGCAAGACGCCGCTCCGTGTCGTCGGCATTCGCGCACGAAAACGCCACATGGTCGAACGTATTGACGACATGCGCCGGCCGCGCCTCGCCGGGCCGCGCTTCCGACAGGTGGAGGATCGCCTGCGCCCCCGCGTAGAGCCAGTAGCCGCTGCTCTGGAACGGCGGTCGATACCCGGGTTCGAGGCCCACGACGTTCACGTAGAAGTCGCGCAGCGTATCGAGCGTGGCCCGATCCGCGCGCAGGTTGTAATGATCGAATCCGATGACTGGCATGGCAGGTTGTCCGGTTCGCGCAAGCGGCGCATGGCACAGCATCGCGCAGCGCGGTGCATCCTGTCACCCCCGAACGCCTTTGACCGCCGCGGCCGGACGCGCGAGCCCGCGCGCCGGCAACGGCGTCGACATCACGATCGACGTGCGCGTTTCGCCATACAGGTTGATGCGCTCGATCAGCTGTTCGAGATGCGCCATGCTGACGGCGACGAACCGCATCACGTAGGAATCCGCGCCGGTCACGTGATGGCACTCGACCACTTCGGGAATGGTCTCCAGCAGCTTCAGGAATTTCGCCTTCGCCGGCTGCGGCACCGTGATGCCGATCAGCGCGCTCACCGGGTAGCCGGCCGCGGCCGGATTGACCCGCGCCGTGTAGCCGTCGATCACGCCCGCCGATTCGAGGCGCTTCACGCGTTCCGTGACCGCCGGCACCGACAGGTGAACCTGGCGTGCCAGCTCCGTGTAGCTGATGCGGCCGTTGGCCTGCAGCAGCGCGAGTATTTTCCAGTCGAGTTCGTCCATCGCGGCGGAGTTTTTAAGGTGAAGCGGCTATTTTTCCTTAAAAACCGCCTTCAGCGGCGACCGGAGTTTCCCTACGATGACGGTTCAACGCATTGCATGTCGCGAGGAGCCGGTCATGCTGTTCATCAAGTCCGTCGTAATGGGATTGTCGATCGCGGTGCCGGTCGGCCCGATCGGCATGCTGTGCATCCAGCGCAGCCTGAGCCGCGGCTTTCACGCGGGGTTCGCGACGGGCATCGGCGCCGCGTGCGCCGATGCGATCTACGGGCTGCTCGGCGCGCTGGGCGTCGCCGGCATCGTCACCGCGTTCCCGATGCTGACCGTCGCGCTGAAAATCGGCGGCGGCGCGTTCCTCGTGTGGCTGGCGTGGTCGATCGCGCGGCAGGCGCCGGCGGCGTCGACCGCATCGGCGGCGGTTCGAGACCTGCCGCGCACGACCGTGCTGCGCGATTTCCTGACGACCTTCGGCCTCACGCTGTCGAACCCGATGACGATCCTGTCGTTCGTCGGGATCTTCGCGGCGCTCGGCCCGCTGGCGGGCGCGCATGAAGGCGCGATGGGGGCGACCGTGGCGCTGATGGTCGCCGGCGTGTTCCTGGGTTCCGCGACGTGGTGGCTGTGCCTGAGCGGCGCGACCGCCGCGCTGCGCACGAAGATGTCGCTGACGTTCATGCACCGGCTGTCGCGCATGTCGGCCGTCGTGATCGCGGCGTTCGGCGCGATCCAGTTGATCGCGGGCGTCCGGGGCGTCGCAGGGGCCTGACGCGTAGCGCGGTGCGAGCGCACGCGATCTTGCGCTCGCGGCCGACGACATCCGGCACCCGTACACCCGTCGGCATCGCCACCCGCGCACATGGGTGCCGATGCACCGACCACCCCGCTCAGAACGTATAGCTGACCTTGCCGAACGCCGTGCGGCCGAGCGTGTTGTAGCCGTACGCGGTCATGTACTGACGGTCGAACAGGTTCGACAGCGTGGCGGACACCGTCAGGTGCGCGTTGATCCTGTACGACGCGCGCAGGTTCACGCTCAGGTACGACGGCAGGTACGTCGTGTTGGCCGGATCGTCGAACGTCGTGCCGCCGTAGCTCAGCGACGCGCCCGTGCTCAGCGCGTGCAGATGGAATTCGTCCCACGTGTGGTCGACGTTCACGCTGACGGTCTGGCGCGGCCGGCGGTTGAGCCAGCTGTCGTTGGTCTCGTCCTGCGGATTCAGGATCCCGATCGCGACGCTGACCGGCGTATAGCGGCCGATCGTGCCCTTGTACGACAGGTCGATGCCGCGGATATGCGCACGGCCGATGTTGATCGGCGAGAACGTCGCGGGGTTGTACGCGATCAGGTTGCTGACGCGCGTGTCGTAGATCGCGGCGCTGAATGTGCCGTATGCGGTGTTCGCGTCGAGCGCGGCCTCGACTGAATCGCTGCGTTCCGGGTTCAGGTCCGGATTGCCGTAGCCCGGGTAGTACAGATCGTTGAACGACGGCAGGCGGAACGCATTGCCGTACGACACGCGCGCCGTATAGACCGGCGTAATGGCCCACGACAGCGCGGCGTTGCCGGTGTTCACGGCCTTCCCGGCGATGATCTCGTGGCGGCCCGCGACGAACATCGTCACGCTGCCGAGCGTCGCCGACTGATGCAGCGAGAACGCGGAATCGTTGCGCGTCGGCACGCCGTCCGGCACGTCGACCGGCAGGAACGCCTGTTCGCGCGTGAAGTCGTACGCCACCTTCGTCTCGCCCGACAGCGGCAGGCCGAACAGATAGAAGCCGTGCGCCTGATGGGTCAGCGACGTCGACGAGCTGATGCGCTGCGAGTTGATCTGGTCGGTCGGGATGGCCGGGTCGCTCGCGTACAGGAACTGGCGATCGTTCGCATAACCGAACGACTGGTCGAACTGCGTGTCGGGCGTGATGTCGAGATGGAACGCGACGCCGGTCGTCAGCTGATGATCGAGCTCGCGGTTCGCGAAGCCGGCGTTGTCATAGGACAGGTCGGAGCGGTGGTACAGCGCGAACGTCGAGATCGACCAGTTGTCGCGCGCATAGCCGAGGCGCGCATCGAGGTCCTGCGCGTGATACGGATTGTGGCCGTCTTCGTGGTAGGGCAACACGGGCCGCGTTGCGTCGATGCCCGCCGTGTTGTAGTCATGCAGGCCGAGCGTGTAGGTGAGGCCACCCAGCGCGGCGAGCGGCCCCGTCGACGGCACGGTGCCCGACGTGCGCAACTGCGTGTCGAAGGTCTTGTTCGAGCCGCCGCCGAACGACACGGTGGTCTGGTTCGGCTGGCCGGCGGCGCGGCGCGTGAACAGCTGCACGACGCCACCCATCGCGTTCGCGCCGAACGACGCGGCGGCCGGCCCCGAGATCACCTCGACGCGCTCGAATGCGTCGGTCGGCAGGTCGGCCCACGGCGCGATGCCGGTGGTCGGCGAGCCGATCCGGATGCCGTCGATGAACACCGCGACCTGGCTGGCCGACGAGCCGCGGATGCTGACCGACGCCGACGAACCCGGGCCGCCGTTCTGCGAGACGGTCACGCCCGGCAGCGTCGCGAGCGCCTGCGTGATGCTCGGGTCGCTCGGCGACAGCCGGTCGAGATCGGCGCGCGTGAGCACCTGTGTCGTCGCATAGCGCTGGTCGAACGACTCGGGCAGATGCCGCGTGTCGGTCACGCTGATCGTCGGCAGGTCGGCGCCTTCGGCGGGTTGGGGCGGCTGCGCGGGCGGCAAGTCGCCGGCGGCGTGGGCGATCGGGGAGAACAGCGCCGTGGCGGCGGACGTGGCGAGAAGGTGGCGAAGATTCATGAGGCAGCGAGCGTGACCGTGTTGCAGGTACGGCGAGCGTAAGCGGGGGGCGGCGAGTACCGCCTGGTTATCGTCGGTCTATCGCGAGACCGGGCAGCGTGCGCGGCATTCACGCGTGTCGTCATGACACGTGCCGGACGACTCGGCACGGCACACGCGTGCGGACACGCCGCGCGGACTGGCCGCGCAACGGCACGACGCTTCCGGCGTGGAAGCGGAGGCGGAAAGATCGGACATCTGAAGGGTCCTGAGGTCGGGCCGTCCATGCAACGGGGCGACCGCCAAAGGCGGTGCTGGCGCATCGGGACACCCCGCCCGGTGCGGCTGCTTGGACCTCGGGTCGATGGCAGGTCTCCTGGCTCGCGGGTCGCGATTCGCACCGGCCTTCCCGGTTTCCCAGTGGCATGGGGTGGTGCGGATTCGCCGCTCACAGTTGCGGGGGCAGCCGCAGATTCGAGGCATGGCCTCTCCTGCGTTCCCTTTTGATCCCGTTCCCGGGAACCATCAGCGCGCAAGCGTAATGGCGAGCGCGCCGGCGCGTCAATTATCGAAGTGCGCAGGGATGCGAAAAAACGTCAGTGTTCGCTGGATGCTTTCGAAATCATTTCAATCCGAGCCTTCGCACCGCGTTTCATGTCTGACGAAACGCACCGCCGGCGGCGCTGCAATCGCGCCGGAACCGGCTCGGCGCGATGCCCGTCCAGCGCACGAACGCCCGCCGAAACGCTTCCTCGCCGCCGAAGCCGAGATGCGCGGCGATCCGCGCGACCGGCCAGTCCGACTCGCGCAGGCAGCGCCGCGCGACGTCGGCGAGGCACTGTTCGCGCAACGCGTGATAGCCGCTGCCTTCGGCCGCCAGCCGCCGCCGCAACGTCGCTTCGCTGACGCCGAGCCATGTCGCCAGCGCCGCGAGCGCGGGCAGCGCCTGTTCGCGCGCGAGCGCCGCATCGAGAAAGCCGCGCACCTGCTGCGCCCATGACACGACGGCCGGCGCGGCATCGATCAGCCGAAACGGAAAATCGACGAGAAACGCGGCCAGCTCGCCCGGCTGGCGGATCACGCGCGCATCGAGCCGCACCGCGTCGAACGCGAAGCCGTAGGTCTTGCGGCCGACGTCGACCGGCGCGTTGAACAGCCCGAGCAGCGGCATCGCGTCTTCGCGGCGCGGATGGCCGAGCCAGACTTCGTCCGGCCGCAGCGGTTGCCCGATCAGCCAGCCGAACAGTTGCAGATAGCAGAACAGCCCCGTCAGGTCGACGAGGCACGCGGCGGGGCTGCGCGTGCGGCGCAGCGAATCCATCCGGAACGTCGCGCGTCCGTCGCGCACCGCGAGCGACAGCGCGCCGGCGCGCGGCGTCAGCATCTCGCAGAACTCGGCGGCGCAGCGGATCGCGTCGGCGAGCGTCGCGCAACTGAGGAGGCACCGGCACATCAGGTCGACTTCCTGCTTGCGCATCGGCGGATGGCCGTCGCCGCGCGCGACCTGCGCCTCGAGCCGCTCGATCGCGTCGCGGTACAGCGCGACGAAGCCGCCGGGTGTCGTCGTCGCAGCAGCAACGGCCGTCGGCGCAGGCCGTTGCGCCGACGGCACGCCGCTGCGCGCCAGTTCGTCGAGCAGACGGGCACCGAGGCCCGGCAGCACGCGGCCGCGTGCCGGCAATGCGCGCTGTTTCATCTCTCTCCCGATCTGAGCGTTGCGACAGGGGCCGGTGAGCGGGCCGGTAGGGGTTCGCCGGCCGCCGCCACGCAAGAATGCTACTCACGCCGGCCGCTTCCGGCCTCGCCGGAACGGCGTAGGCGGCCGGCACCGCATTGCGCCACGAACCACCCGAGACGACCCGCGAATGATCCAGATCGTAGACGAAATCACCCTCGCGCCCGAGCGCATTCCCGACGTGCTGGCGCTGCTGCGCGACCGCTATTTGCCGGGACACGCGGCACGCGGACTGACGGCGGCCGGCCGCTGGGTGTCGCCGCCCGTCGCGGTGCCGGGGCAGCCGAGCACGCTGTGGCTGACGTGGCAGGTCGCCGATGCGCCGTCGTACTACCGGATGCGCGCGTTGACCGACGGCGACGTGGTTGCGTTCTGGATGGCCGTCGACGCACTGTGCGACGCCCGCCGCCGCCATGTGATGACGGATGCCGATGCGCCGCTGCCGGCCCTGACGGAGGTCGACCATGCGGCATGACACGGCCCAGATTTTCGTTTCGGCGACCGGCGATGCCGGCGCATTCGAGCACGCGTTGCGCGAAGCCGCGCAGGCGTTGCCGGGCGCGACCCGCGTGGCGCTCGCGCGCAATCTCGACGGCTGCTGGGGCGCGGGCGACTACACGCTCGACGTGCTGCGCGACGAACGGGCGACCGGCCACGCGACGGATTTCGCCGCGCTGGCCGGCCTGCCGGGCGTCGTGCGGATCGACGGCGCGGCGTGTCATGCGATCGGCGGCGGCCTGCGCGAACGGGCGCTGCGCGACGGCGTATGGCGCACGCTGATGCTGCGTGTGCGGCCGCAGGCCGCCGAAGCGCAGGTGCGCGATCTCGAGCGCGAACTGCTGCGGATGCCGGCATTCATGCCCGGCATCCGCAACTGGCGGCTGAGCCGGATCGTGACGCCGGGCGCGTGGACCCACGTCTGGCAACAGGAATTCGCGCACGTCGGCGATCTGCTCGGCGAATACCTGTTGCATCCGTATCACTGGGGCTGGGTCGACCGTCGCTTCGACGCCGAAAGCCCCGACTGGACGGTCGAGGCGATCTCGCACGCGTTCTGTCCGCTCGCGTCGAGCCTGCTGGCCGACACGGCGGCGTGACGCGCGACGCGCACGCGCCCCGCCGCAATGCAAACCACAACACCGGAGACACCACCATGCGAGCCTTGCTGATCGACCGCGTCGGCCATTCCGACGCGCTGCGACTGGCCGACGTTCCCGCCCCGAAGCCGGGCCCCGGCGACGTGCTGATCCGCGTCGCGTACGCGGGCGTCAATCCCGCCGACTGGAAATGCCGCGAAGGCTATCTCGGCGCGTTCATGCAAATGACGTTTCCATTCGTGATCGGGTTCGACGCGGCCGGTGTGGCGGAGGCGGTCGGCGACGGCGTCGAAGGTGTCGCGCCCGGGATGCGCGTGTTCGCGCAGACCGACGTCGGCGCGGGGCGCTGGGGCGCGTATGCGGAATACGTCGCGGTGCGGCACGACTCGGTCGTGCGCCTGCCCGACGCGGTCGGCTTCGCGGAAGCGGCCGCCACGCCGACGCCCGCGCTGGCCGCGTGGGCCGGCCTGTTCGACGACGGCGGGCTGCGGGCCGGGCAGACCGTGCTCGTGCACGGCGGCGCGGGCGCGGTCGGCACCTTCGCGATCCAGCTTGCCGCCCAGGCCGGCGCACGCGTCGCGGCGACGTGCTCGGCGCGCAACCGCGCGAGCGTCGAAGCGCTCGGCGCGGCGGCGAGCATCGACTATCGCACGCAGGACATCGCGACGGCCGTGCGGGCGTGGGCGCCCGGCGGCGTCGATCTCGTGCTCGATGCGGTCGGCGGCGACACGCTGCCCGCCGCGCTCGACCTGCTGGCACCGGGCGGCACGCTCGTGACCATCATGACGCTCGCGCCCGGCGATGCGCAGCGGCTGGCCGCGACGGGCGCGGAGGCCGCGCGGCGCGGGCTGCGCACCGCGATGACGTACAGCCGGATGCCGAGCGGCGCCACGCTTTCATCGATCGCCGAACGGCTCGGCACGCGCGCGCTGCGCGTGCCGCGCTTCGACAGTTTTCCGCTCGAGCAGGCGGCGCGCGCGCTCGACCTCGTTCAAACGGGCGACGCGAAAACCAAGTTCGTGCTGCACGTTGCGGATATCGCGGGCTGACGCATAACGCTTCCCGACACACCATCACCTACACCGGAGACATCATGACCGACCACCGAACCGCGACGCTCGCGGGCAAATGCGCGCTCGTGACGGGCGCGAGCCGCGGCATCGGCCGCGCGATCGCGCAGCGCCTCGCAGCCGAAGGCGCGACCGTCGTCGTGACGGCGCGCAGCCTCACGCACTCGGCGACGACCGCCGGCACGCTCGCCGAAACGGTCGCGCTGATCGAGCAGGCCGGCGGCCGCGCGATCGCACTCGCGGCCGACCTGTCTAAGCCGGCCGAGCGCGATGCGCTCGTCGCGCGCGCGGCCGAGGCGGCCGGCGGCTTCGACATCCTCGTGAACAACGCGGGCGTGGCCGAGTACGCACGCGTCGACGCGATGCCGATGACGATGTTCGACGCGACGATCGAACACTACCTGCGCATCCCGTTCGCACTGAGCCAGGCCGCGATTCCGCTGATGCGCGCGCGCGGCGCCGGCTGGATCGTGAACGTCGGCTCGGTCACCGCGCTCGCGCCGCTGCGGCCGTTCGACGACTTCGCGCGTGCGGGCGGCGCGACCGTCTATGCGGCGGTCAAGGCCGCGCTGTCGCGTTTCACGCAGGGGCTCGCAGCCGAACTCGAAGCCGACGGTATCGCGGTGAACCTGGTCGCGCCGAGCACCGCGATCCGCACGCCGGGCGCGGCCCGCTATATCCCCGAAGGCTATCCGACCGAGGACGTCGCGTATCTGGCGGAAACCGCGCTCGCGCTGTGCAGCCTGCCGGCGCGCGAGCGCACGGGCCTCGTCACGCACAGCCTGCATTTCCCGCTGTCGCATGGGCTCGCGGTGCGCTCGCTCGACGGCCGCACGCCGTTGCCGCCGCCCGAGATTCCGGCGTACGCGCATCCCCATATCGACCCGGCAGGACTGTGACATGACGAACTCGATTCGCTTCGACGGCGGCACCGCCGTGATCACCGGCGCGGCCAGCGGCATCGGCAGCGGGCTCGCGCGCCACGCGGCCGCGCTCGGGATGCGCGTGGTGCTCGCCGACCTCGACCCGGCGAAGCTCGACGCATTCGCCGCGACGCTCGACACCGACGTGCTGTGCGTGCCGACCGACGTTAGCCGCCCGGAAGCCGTCGACGCGCTGGCCGATGCCGCCTGGCGGCGCTTCGGCGGCGTCGACCTGCTGTTCAACAACGCGGGCGTGATGGCGACCGGCTTCAGCTGGGAAATCACGCCGGAACGGTTCGAGCGCAGCGTCGCGATCAACGTGCACGGCGTGATGAACGGGATCCGCAGCTTCGTGCCGCGCATGCTCGAGCGCAACGTGCCGGCGCGCATCGTCAATACCGCGTCGGTCGGCGGGTTCCTGCCGAGCCCGTTGATGTCGCCTTACTCGGCGACGAAATTCGCGGTGGTCGCGCTGACCGAATCGCTGTACGGCGAACTGAAGATGCTCGGCGCGCCGGTCGGCGTGTCGCTGCTCGCGCCGGGCCCGGTGCAGACGGGCATTTTCAACGACCCGTTCGGCGCCGCGCACGACCGGCCCGAGGTGCAGGGCTTCGTCGATACGATGCGCGCGATGCTCAACGCGCACGGGCTCACGCCCGACGCGTTCGCAGCGCGGGTGTTCGACGGCATTCGCGACGGGCGTTACTGGCTGATTCCGCAGCCGGAGATGCTCGACGGCGCGCTGCAGCGGCGCACCGCGGACATTCTCGCCGCGCGCGATCCGTCGCTGCCGTCGTTGTGATGCCGTGATGCGGGCCGGCCGACCGACGCGGCCGGCTCACGCAGCGTGACCCGCGTTACATATGCATGCCGCCGTGCGTGCGGCCGCTCGGGTCGCCGCCGCGATCGGGCGGCGTATTGTTCTGATCGATCTTCGCGAGCACGAAGCCGGCATGCGGCAGCGTGGCGGGCGAACGGTGGGCGGCCTGCGCGACCGCGGCGTGCGGTGCGTGCGGCAACGTGGCAGGAAAACCGGATGACGTCACGCCCGGTTGAGCGAACGCCGAAAGGGATGCTGCCGCGAGGGCGGCGGCGACGATCGCGCGCGTGTTCATGGTGACTCCTTCTTCACGACTGACTGCGGGACAACGCATTCAGTCTAGGGCGCGAAACTTAACGCGGCGTGAAGGAGCGGCGGCGCGCGGATGACAGGATGTTCATGCGGTCATCCGCGCGCCGCGACGCATTACGCGGAGGCGGATACCAGCGCGCAGAAATTTTCGAGATCGACGTTGCCGCCGCTGATCACGATGCCGACGCGCTTGCCTTGCAGTTCGTCCTTCATTCGGCGAGCGGCCGCGAACGACAGGCAGCCGGTCGGCTCGACGACAATCTTCATACGGGTCGCGAAGAAGCGCATGCAGTCGACCAGCTCCGCGTCGGTCGCGGTCAGGATGTCGTCGACGTCGCGCCGCAGGATCGGGAACGTCAGGTTGCCGAGGTGCTGCGTCTGCGCGCCGTCGGCGATCGTGCGCGGCGTGTCGATATGGACGATCGACCCGGACCGGAACGATTGCTGCCCGTCGTTGCCGGCTTCCGGCTCGACGCCGTACAGCTTCGCGTGCGGCGACAGCGCGCGCGTCGCGAGCGCCGTGCCCGACAGCAGGCCGCCGCCGCCGAGCGGCGTGAAGACCGCGTCGAGCGGCCCGACTTCGTCGAACAGTTCCTTCGCGGCAGTGCCCTGGCCGGCGATCACGTCCGCGTGGTCGTAGGGCGGCACCAGCGTGAGCCCGTGCTTTTCCGCGAGTTCGCGGCCGATCTGCTCGCGGTCCTCGGTATAGCGGTCGTAGGTCACGACGTTGCCGCCGTAGCCGCGCGTCGCGGCCATCTTCGCGGCCGGTGCGTCCTGCGGCATCACGATCGTCGCCGGGATGCCGAGGATGCGCGCCGACAGCGCGATCGCTTGCGCATGGTTGCCGGACGAGAACGCGACGACACCGTTGCGCCGCTGCGTCGCGTCGAAGCGCGACAACGCGTTGAACGCGCCGCGGAACTTGAACGCGCCCATGCGCTGCAGGTTCTCGCACTTGAAGAACACCTGTGCGCCGAGCGCTTCGTCGATCGTGCGCGACGTCATCACGGGCGTGCGGTGCGCGTGGCCGTCGAGCCGTGCCGCGGCGGCCGCGACGTCGTCGTAGGTGGGGAGGGTCGGAGTGGTCATGAGTCGCTCGTCGGAAGAGTCAGTCAACAGGTAGGCGGGGCGCGCCGCGGGCGCGCATCATTTCGCATCGTTGTATACAGTGGCGCGCGACACGCCGAGGTGCTGCGCGACGATTTCCATCGCGCGGCGCACCTCGAGGAAGCCGTCCGCCTTCAGCGTTTGCATCAGCTCGCGGCGCTGGTCGGTCTTCAGCTCGCGCGGCGTGGTCGCGAGGCGCGTCGCGAACGCGTCGATGCGCTGCCGGATCGCGTCCGCGCCGGCCGGGTCGAGCGTTTCGGCGACCGGCGCACCTTCGGTGCTGCAGAACTGGTTCAGCATCCCCTGGAAGCCGCGGAACAGCGTGACGTCCGCGTTCAGGCACAGCGCGGCCACATAGCGGCCGCCCGAGTCCTTGATGCCGATCGACGTGCTTTTCGCGGTGCGGCCGTCGGCGAAGCGGTTCGCGTAGTTCGCGAGCACCTGCGGGAAGTCGTCGTCCGCGATGCGGGCGAGCCCGAGTTCGGTCGCCGGATCGCCGATCGCGCGGCCCGACAGGTTGTTGTGGATCGCGAGGATCGCGTGCTCCGGCGTGCGCAGGTCGTGCACGACGACTTCGGTGAACGGCGCGAACATCGCGCCGAGCCCTTCGGCGATGCGCAGCACCTGCTCGATCAGCGACGCCTGTTCCGACTGCGGCCTGGGGCGGGGCGTGTTCATGCGCTGGCCTCGAGCACGGGCGCGCCGGTCGTTTCCGGCCGCGTGATGTCGGCCAGCAGCGGGCGGGCGATCCGCACGTAGTCGGACGCGTCGAGCACGACCGAGCGGTCGAGGCGGCCCGCGTTGAACGCGATTTCGTCGTTGAGCTCGATCAGGGCAGGGTCGACCACGAGCGCCACGTTCGCGTCGAACACGAACGGCGGCACGGCGCCCATCACGCAGCGCGTGACCGCGGCGGCGAGTTCGGGCGGCGCGAGCGTCGCCTTGCGGCGGCCGACCGCGTCGGCGACCTTGCGGAAGTCGATTTTCAGGTGGCCGGGGATTACCGCGAGCGCGGTGGCGTCGCCGCCGTCCTTGAACGTGCAGAGCATCGCCTTCGCGCCCTGTTCGGGACGCGTGCCGCGAAGCGCGGCGATCACGTCGGATTTGCCTTCGGCCGGGTGATCGAGCACGCGGAACCGCGCGCCGGAGGTGTTCAGCAGTTCGCACAGAGCGTCGAAGACGGGGTAGTCGCTCATGGGGTTCCGGGCAGGAGGGCGCGCATCGCGGTACGCGGGAACGGCGCCTGTCGGTTCGCCGTCGATGGATTGTCCAAGTATAGACGTTTTGTCATGTCGGTGGCAAAAGCGCGAAACATGAATCGCCGTGCCTGTCCTCCCACCAACTGCCGAAAGACCGTTTCATATCGCGGAATGTACGCCGAATTCGCGCGGCGTCATCTTCCCGCCGCTTGAAAACCTGTTTTGCATCGCAAAACGAGTCGCTTATCTCATTGAAAAACAAGCGGAATTTATATCTTATGTCTTATATAAGAGTTGCTCGACAGGGCGTCGCGCGGCGTTACCATTGAGTCCATGCAGTTCGCTTCGTCACACGGAGCGGGCACGCTGAACCCTTTACTCAAATGCGCTTCGTTCCCAGGAGATTGACATGTCCCAATATCAAGACGACATCAAGGCAGTGGCTGGCTTGAAGGAAAACCACGGCAGCGCGTGGAACGCCATCAGCCCCGAGTATGCGGCCCGCATGCGTGCCCAGAACAAGTTCAAGACGGGGCTCGACATCGCGAAGTACACCGCGAAGATCATGCGCGCCGACATGGCCGCGTACGACGCCGACCCGGCCAAGTACACGCAGTCGCTGGGTTGCTGGCACGGCTTCATCGGCCAGCAGAAGATGATCTCCATCAAGAAGCACTTCAACAGCACCGAACGCCGCTACCTGTACCTGTCGGGCTGGATGGTCGCCGCGCTGCGCTCGGAGTTCGGCCCGCTGCCGGACCAGTCGATGCACGAAAAGACCTCGGTCAGCGCGCTGATCCGCGAGCTGTACACGTTCCTGCGCCAGGCCGATGCGCGTGAACTCGGCGGCCTGTTCCGCGAGCTCGATGCTGCGAAGGACGCCGCCGCCAAGGCCGCGATCCAGGAAAAGATCGACAACCACGTGACGCACGTCGTGCCGATCATCGCCGACATCGACGCCGGTTTCGGCAACGCGGAAGCGACCTACCTGCTGGCCAAGCAGTTCATCGAGGCGGGCGCGTGCTGCATCCAGATCGAGAACCAGGTGTCCGACGAGAAGCAGTGCGGCCACCAGGACGGCAAGGTCACGGTGCCGCACGAGGACTTCCTCGCGAAGATCCGCGCGATCCGCTACGCGTTCCTGGAACTGGGCGTGGACGACGGCATCATCGTCGCCCGTACCGACTCGCTCGGCGCCGGCCTGACCAAGCAGATCGCCGTGACCAACGCGCCGGGCGACCTGGGCGACCAGTACAACGCGTTCCTCGACTGCGAGGAACTGTCGGCCGACCAGCTGGGCAACGGTGACGTCGTCATCAAGCGCGACGGCAAGCTGCTGCGTCCGAAGCGCCTGCCGAGCAACCTGTTCCAGTTCCGCGCCGGCACGGGCGAAGCACGCTGCGTGCTCGACTGCATCACGTCGCTGCAGAACGGCGCCGACCTGCTGTGGATCGAAACCGAAAAGCCGCACATCGCGCAGATCGGCGGCATGGTCAGCGAAATCCGCAAGGTCATCCCGAACGCGAAGCTGGTGTACAACAACAGCCCGTCGTTCAACTGGACGCTGAACTTCCGTCAGCAGGCGTACGACGCGATGAAGGAAGCGGGCAAGGACGTGTCGGCCTACGACCGCGCGCAGCTGATGAGCGTCGAGTACGACGAGACCGAACTGGCCAAGCTCGCCGACGAGAAGATCCGCACGTTCCAGGCCGATGCATCGCGTGAAGCCGGCATCTTCCATCACCTGATCACGCTGCCGACGTACCATACGGCCGCGCTGTCGACCGACAACCTCGCGAAGGAATACTTCGGCGACCAGGGCATGCTCGGCTACGTGGCCGGCGTGCAGCGCAAGGAAATCCGCCAGGGCATCGCGTGCGTCAAGCACCAGAACATGTCCGGCTCGGATATCGGCGACGACCACAAGGAATACTTCAGCGGCGAAGCAGCGCTGAAGGCGGCGGGCAAGGACAACACGATGAACCAGTTCTCGTAATCGTCATACCCGCGGCACGACGCCAACCCGTTCATGACGGGTTGGCGTTTTTTTTATCCACGTTTTATCCGCGCACCGCCTTCACGACGTACTGGCTCGTCGGCACCACGTCGATCTTGTCGAAGTCGATGAAGCGTCCGCAGCTGTCCATCATCTCCGCGACGTTGCGCTGGAATTTCTCCTCGTCGCCGACCGCATCGAAGAACGCGTATGGATCGGTCATCGCCGCGGCCGGGAAGCACTCCTCGACGATCGCGTCGTAGCCGGGCGCCGCATGCGTGAGCGCGCGCACGACCACGTTCTGCACGTACAGGAAGTTGTCCTGAGTATCGATCGCGACGCGCGTGTGATGGCCGTGCCACACGTCGAGCCACGCTTCGTGCGTGAGGCGCGGCGGGCGCTTCAGGAACGCGAGCTGCGAGAAGCCGCTCGTGCGCTCGCCGGGCCGCGCGGGAAAGCGCGTGTTCGGAATCGGCTGCGATTCGGTGACGAGATACGCGGCCATGTGCGGGACCGCCGCGCGCACCGCGTCGTCGAACGGCTGGCGGAACATCGGGTTCGCACTGTCGATCCACACCGCGACGATGCCGTCGATGCCCGGATGCGTGTTGCTCTGCTTGAGGCCGGCGGCCGGCGCGACGTCGGCGTCGGCGACGTTCACCTGCACGCCGTGCGCGCCGAGCGACAGCAGCTTGTCGGCGAGCTGCGCGCGCACGCTGCGGCTCCACGGCTCGGGCGCGGCCTGCGCGTCGCGCCACAACACGTAAATGACTTTCTCCATTGCTCCGGCTCCAGGGGGAATGACGGGATCGGCGGCGCTGCCGCCGGGTTTCAGGAAGCGTTGACGGCCGAATCGGCCGGGCGTGTTGCGTCGTGCGCGTGCGGCGCGAAGCGGTTCGCGGTCAGCGTGAACGACGGCGGAATCGGCGACGTGACGGTTTCGAACAGGCGCTCGTGGCGTGTCGCGTGAATGCGCCACGCGCCGTCGCGCTTCACGTACTGGTCGTCGTAGAACGCGGCGCCGTGCATCAGGTAGTTGTCCTCGAGATTGATCGCGTGATCCTCGAGAAACCACACGCCGCACGCGTGATCGGCGGACACCAGCGTGAGCTCGGGGTGATGGCCGTGATGCATCGTCAGGAAGGTCGGCTTGCCGATCAGCGCACGCAGGCTCGACACGAATGCGTCGCGGCCGTCGTACGCATAGCGGCCGCCTTGCAGCCGCACCTCGCAATCCTCGGTCACGCATTGTTCGAGCAACGCCCAGTCGTGCGTGTCGATCGCGCGGAAATACCGGTACTTCAGCTGGCGGATCTGCTCGTACTCGTAGAGCGTGCGGGTCGTCTCGTCCATTGCCGTGTCTCGTGGTGGTGTCGTCCGATCTTAGGAACGAAGCCACCCATGTCACATCGTCTGTTCGGACGAACGCCGCGACGGTAGCGTGCATCTCCGCCGCCACGGACCATCGAGGTTCATCCAAACAGGTGATGGCCGGCCGTTCGTGCGGCTGTAACGTGGCGTCGACGCGGCTTCGATCCGCGCACACGAGACCAAGGAGACGGCATGACCCCGATCGAACGAATGGAAGTGCGCGTGCGCAGGCTCGAGGACGCCGACGCAATCCGCCAGCTGAAGGCCCGCTACTTCACGTGCTGCGACCGGAAGGATCCGCAAGGGATGCGCGACTGCTTCGCGCCCGGCACCGTGCACATCGACTATGGCCGGATCGGCACGTTCGAGCATCGCGACGCCCTCGTCGACGTGTTCGAGCGGCTCGGTTGCCACCCGCACATCGTCGAGATGCACCACGGCGTGAATCCGCACATCACCGTGCTCGACGACACGCATGCGCGCGGCACGTGGGGGCTGCATTACCAGATGCTCGACACCGATGCGCGCACGTTCACGCAGCTCGGCGCGACCTACGACGACGAATACCGGAAGGTCGACGGCGAATGGAGGATCGCGGCCACGCGCTGCGTCGTCACGTCGACGCTGTCGGCCCGCTACGACGGCGATGCGCCTGGCGTGCTGTTCGCCGGCGCGCAGCCGCCTGCCGCATAACGAAACGACGCGCGCTCCCCGCGCCGGTCGAGAACATTTCCCCAGGAGACATCGAACATGACACAGAACCACGAGTCGCCGGTCGCGGTCGTGACGGGCGCGTCGCGCGGCGCGGGCAAGGGCATCGCGCGCGCGCTCGGTGCGGCCGGCATGACCGTCTACGTGACGGGCCGTTCGCAGCACGAAGGCGATGCGCCGCTGCCCGGCACGATCCACGAGACCGCGCGCGAGATCGACGCGCTCGGCGGCCGCGGGATCGCGGTCGCGTGCGACCACGCGGACGACGCGCAGGTGAAGGCGCTGTTCGAGCGTGTCGAACGGGAAAGCGGGCGGCTCGACATCCTCGTCAACAACGCGACGTACCTGCACGACCAGCTGATCCTGCCGGGCCCGTTCTGGGAGAAGTCGCTCGACCTCGTGAATATCCTCGACGTCGGGCTGCGTTCAGCCTATGTCGCGAGCTGGCATGCCGCGCCGCTGATGGCGAAGCGCCGTAGCGGGCTGATCGCGTTCACGTCGTCGTTCGGCGCGAGCTGCTACATGCACGGCGCCGCGTACGGCGCGCAGAAATCCGGTGTCGACAAGTTCGCGAAGGACATGGCGGTCGACCTGAAGCCGTTCGACGTCGCGGCCGTGTCGATCTGGATGGGGCCGCTGCGCACCGAGCGCACGACGCGCGTGTGGGACGAGCATCCGGACCTCTACAAGGAATTCTCGCTCGTCGCCGAAAGCCCCGAATTCACCGGCCGCGTGATTCACGCGATCCATGCCGATCCGCAGCGCATGGCGCTGTCCGGGCAGGTGCTGGTCGGCGCGGAAGCCGCGCTGCAGTACGGCATTTCTGATCTCGACGGCAAACAGCCGCCGTCGTATCGCGAACTGCTCGGCGGCCCCGTGCAGGCGCATCCGGCAATCGTCGCTTAAGGAGCGCGCATGGGCATCCTCAAGGGCAAGGTCGCGCTCGTGACGGGCGCGGGGCAGGGCGTCGGGCAAGGCGTCGCGCACGCGCTCGCGGCCGAAGGCGCACGGGTGGCCGTGGTCGGCCGCACACGCGACAAGCTGGTTGCAACGTGCGATGCGATTCGCGCACGCGGCGGGGTCGCGGCGCCGTTCGTGTGCGACGTGATGGACGCCGCGCAGATCGCGCAGTGCGTCGACGCCGTGGTCGAGCGCTTTCGCGGCGTGCAGATCCTGGTCAACAACGCACAGGTCGTGCCGCTCGGCCGCCTGCTCGACGTGACCGACGCGGATTTCCTCGCCGGGCTCGAATCGGGGCCGATCGCCACGCTGCGGATGATGCGTGCGTGTCATCCGCATCTGAAGGGCGATGGCGTGATCGTCAATTTCGCGTCGTCGGCCGCGGTGCGGTGGGACACGTCGGGTTACGGCGCCTATGCGGCAACCAAGGAAGCGATTCGTGCGCTCACGCGTGCGGCGGCATGCGAATGGGGCGCCGACGGCATCCGCGTGAACGCGGTCGCGCCGCATGCGCTGTCGCCGGGGCTGAAGGGCTGGGTCGACGCGAACCCGGACGAGGCCGCCGCGTTCTTCCGCACGATCCCGCTCGGCCGCATCGGCGACTGCGAGCAGGACATCGGGCGCGCGATCGTGTTTCTCGCGAGCCGCGATGCGGCGTATCTGACGGGCGCGACGCTGCCGCTCGACGGCGGGCAGGCGTACTGGGGCTGACGGCGGGCGCGGGATCGCCGCGTGGTCGTCGACTCGTCATCGGCCGGCGCACCGGCGCGTAGCCGCGCGTCGCGGCCGGCAAAGGGAAACGGAATCGGAATCGAAACCGGAACCGCAACTGAAATCGAAACGCATCGAAGAGAGAACGACATGACTCGACTGAAAGGAAAGGTAGCGATCGTCACGGGCGGCGCGCGCGGAATGGGCGCGGCGACGTGCAGGCTGTTCGTCGAAGCGGGCGCGCGCGTCGTGATCGCCGACGTGCTCGACGCGGAAGGCGAGGCGCTCGCGCGCGAGCTCGGCAGCGCCGCGCGCTTCATGCGGCTCGACGTGGCCGACGAAGCAAACTGGCAACGCGTGGCCGACTCGACCGTCGAGCAGTTCGGCCACATCGACGTGCTCGTCAACAACGCGGCGGTGCTGATCTTCGGCGCGATCACCGAGTTGTCGAAACGCGATTTCGAGCGTGCGGTGTCGATCAATCTGGTCGGCACGTTCGTCGGCATTCGCACGATCGCGCCGCACATGATTGCGCAGAAGAGCGGGTCGATCGTCAACATTTCGTCGGTCGACGGGCTGCGCGGCGTGAATGCGCTGGCCGCCTACGTATCGAGCAAATGGGGCGTGCGCGGGCTGACGAAGGTCGCGGCGCTCGAACTCGGCCAAAAGGGCGTGCGCGTCAATTCGATTCATCCCGGAGGCGTGAACACGGTGATGTCGAATCCGACCGGCGCGCCGCTCGATGAAGTCAACAAGCACTACACGCACGTGCCGCTGCAGCGCGTCGGTTTGCCTGAAGAAATCGCGCGCGCGACGCTGTTTCTCGCGAGCGACGAAGCGTCGTACTGCAACGGCGCCGAGCTGTCCGTCGACGGCGGGATGGCGGCGGGCGCGTATTACCCCGAATTGCCCGGCGCGCCGTTTTGAGCGGTAGCGTACCCAACGCGTGCACGACGGATGTTTGTGTACGCAACCTAATTCAGGGTTTGCCTGAGTAGCGAAAACGTGAATTCGGACGGCGACGGTTCGCGTGCATCGCATGCGAACGTGTCGCGCCGATTTTACGTTTTTTGCGAAACCCTTGCCGGACGGACGTTCCAGCCGTTTCGTCCCCAAAGCGCACACGGCGACGCAGAAAAAGGACTTGCCGGCAAGCGGCGTGCCGGCGCGTCGACACAGTTGTTTCTTGTTGCAACGCAACGCCACCCCAATAACGGCGATGGTATGCTGGCCGATATGGAGTTGTACGGCAGGTTGCTTGCATGGCGAAACTCGCGTTCGCACGCTCATACGAGACATCACATTCTCTCGCCCGCATCGCGGCATCGACACGCGCTCCGCTCGCGCGTCCCGCCTTGCGCGTCGCTTCAACCTGCGCTCCGACCGCATTCCTCATCTCGCGGGCTCGCCCCGCATCCCCCATCCCCGCCCAATAATCTGGAGACATTCCCATGTCGCAAAACTCTTTGGCCGAAGCGACGCACGGCCCGCTGATCGCTCCCCCTGCCTACGTCAAACATCGCAAGCTGATCGACTGGGTATCGCGCATCGCGGCGCTGACGGAGCCCGAGCGTGTCGTCTGGTGCGACGGCTCGCAGGAAGAGAACGACGCGCTGTGCCAGGCGATGGTCGATCAGGGCACGCTCACGCGCCTGAACCCGGCGAAGCGCCCGAACTCGTATCTCGCGCAGTCCGATCCGTCCGACGTCGCGCGCGTCGAGGACCGCACCTTCATCTGCACCGAATCGCCCGACGACGTCGGCCCGACCAACAACTGGATCGCGCCGGAAGAAATGCGCGAGACGCTGAACGGCCTGTTCCGCGGCTCGATGCGCGGCCGCACGCTGTACGTCGTGCCGTTCTCGATGGGCCCGCTCGGTTCGCCGATCGCGCACGTCGGCGTCGAGCTGTCCGACAGCCCGTACGTGGCCGTGAACATGCGGATCATGACGCGCATGGGCCGCGAGGTGTATGACGTGCTCGGCGAGGACGGCGAATTCGTGCCGTGCGTGCACAGCGTCGGGCATCCGCTCGAAGCCGGCCAGCAGGACGTGCGGTGGCCGTGCAACCCGGTCAAGTACATCGTGCATTTCCCCGACACGCGTGAAATCTGGAGCTTCGGCTCCGGCTACGGCGGCAACGCGCTGCTCGGCAAGAAGTGCTTCGCGCTGCGCATCGCGTCGACGATGGGCCGCGACCAGGGCTGGCTCGCCGAACACATGCTGATCCTCGGCGTGACGTCGCCGGCCGGCAAGAAGTATCACGTCGCGGCCGCGTTCCCGTCCGCGTGCGGCAAGACCAACTTCGCGATGCTGATCCCGCCGCAGGGCTTCGACGGCTGGAAGGTCACGACGATCGGCGACGACATCGCGTGGCTGAAGCCGGGCCGCGACGGGCGCCTGTATGCGATCAACCCGGAAGCCGGCTTCTTCGGCGTCGCGCCGGGCACCGGCGTGAAGACCAACCCGAATGCGATCTCGACGCTGAAGGAGAACGTGATCTTCACGAACGTCGCGCTGACGGAGGACGGCGACGTGTGGTGGGAAGGCCTGACCGACACGCCGCCCGCGAAGCTGACGGACTGGCAGGGCAACCCGTGGACGCCGGAGATCGGCAAGGAAACGGGCCGCAAGGCCGCGCATCCGAACTCGCGCTTCACGGCGCCGGCATCGCAATGCCCGTCGATCGACGCGGACTGGGAGAACCCGGCCGGCGTGCCGATCGACGCGTTCATCTTCGGCGGCCGCCGCTCGACGACCGTGCCGCTCGTGACCGAGGCGCGCGACTGGGTCGAAGGCGTGTACATGGCCGCGACGATGGGCTCCGAGACGACCGCCGCCGCGGCCGGCCAGCAGGGTGTGGTGCGCCGCGACCCGTTCGCGATGCTGCCGTTCTGCGGCTACAACATGAGCGATTATTTCGCGCACTGGCTGAAGCTCGGCAAGCAGCTCGAAGGCGCGGGCGCGAAGCTGCCGAAGATCTACTGCGTGAACTGGTTCCGCAAGGACGCGAACGGCAAGTTCGTGTGGCCGGGCTTCGGCGAGAACATGCGCGTGCTGAAGTGGATGCTCGATCGCCTCGAAGGCAACGGCGGCGGCGGCGAACATGCGTTCGGCGTGTCGCCGGCGTATGACGACCTGCACTGGGACGGGCTCGACTTCACGCGTGAGCAGTTCGAGGCGGTCACGTCGATGAATGCAGGCGAATGGCGCGAGGAACTGAAGCTGCATGCGGCGCTGTTCGACACGCTGAAGCTGCGTCTGCCCGCGGAGCTGACCGAGACGATGAAGAAGATCGAACAGCGTATCGGCAGCTGACGATGCGAGTCGAAGTCACGCAGTAACGACGTTGTGGCATGAACGTCCCGCCGCCGGCATGCATCGCCGGTGGCGGGACGTTTTCGTTTCTGCTTCGTTTCAGCGTTAGGCGTGCAACGCCGGCCGTGCGCTTACGCGCCGCACTGCGCGACCACTTCGTTCACCGCGCGCTGCACGTCGCCGCGCCGATAGCGCAGCAGCGCGATATCGGCCGGGTCCGGCTCGTACGCCACGACGTTGCCGCGCCCCGTATAGATCGCGATGTCCGGCAGCAGCGGATGCTCCTGGTCGAGCGACGGCACCGGCTGCGGATTGCCGGCTGCGCGAAAGAACGCGGCGAAGTAGTCGGCGAAGCTCAGGTTCTCGTCGCCGACGAGATAGGCCTTGCCGGATTCGCCGCGTTGCAGCGCGCCCCAGATCGCTTCCGACAGCGATTGCGTCGAGATGAAGTTGCTGCCGCCGGCCGGCCCGTACACCGGCAGCCCCGCGAGTTTGCCCTGCGCGTAACCCGTGTACGCGGCGAACATCTCGTTGCGCAGCCCCGGCACCGACCCGACGACGAACGGCGCATTCACGCTGCACACCGCGAACGACGGCGACGCGAGCGCGCGCACGCGTTCGTCGGCGAGATGGCGCGAGCGCACGTACGGCACCGTGTCGACGAGCGCCGGCGCGACCTGCGGATAGAAGCTGCCGACCAGCACCGCGCGCTTCACGCCCGCGTCGCGCGCGAGCGCGAAGAAGCGCGGCACCGCCTCGACGTTCGCGCGTTCCCAGTGCGCGGCTTCGTCGGTGCCGGGCGGCAGGTGGCGAATGTCGTTGCCGGCCGCGAACACGACCGCGTCGAATGGCGCGAGATCGTCGCGCGTGAAGTTGCCGGCCACGTAGTCACGCAGCAGCACGTCGAATTGCGCGAGCGCGCTGCCCGGCGCGGGCGGCTTGCGCGCGGCGAGCGTCACGTCGTTGCCTTGCGCGCGCAGATGCAATGCGGCGTGGCCGCCGATGAGGCCGGTACCGCCGACGATCAGGATTTTCATGGTGTCTCCGGTGGCGGCGCAGGCGCGCCGCTTGAATTGAACCGACGATTGAACGGACGAATCCGTGCGGAACGTCGCTCAGAAATTGAAGCCGTTGCCGGTGACGACCGGCATGTTGGTCCAGAAGCCGTTCGGATCGCGATACCAGCCGGCCGCCGCGAGTGCGCCGCCGTCGACGTGCAGCGTCGTGCCGGTGACCCATGCGGCGAGCGGGCTCGCGAGGAACAGCGCGGCGCCCGCCATGTCGCCGGCCGCACCGAAGCGCCCGAGCGGAATCCAGCGCGGGACGTGCGCGCGATGCTCGGCCGCGACCATCGCGCTCACGGGCACCTGCGGCGTCTCGGTGGTCTCCGGCGCGATCTGGTTCACGCGGATGCCGGCCGGCCCGAGTTCGAGCGCGAGGCTTTTCGTGAAGCCGGTCAGCGCGGCCTTGAACGACGCGTACACGGTGCAGTTCGGAATCGCGCGAAAGCCCTCGATCGACGACACGCCGACGATGCTGCTGCCCGCGCCGCGCTTGCGGAGCAACGGCAGCATCGCGCGCGTGACGACGAACACCTGGCGCAGGTTCACGTCGAACAGCCGCGCGATGTCGTCGTCGGTATGGTCGTCGAACGGTTTCGCGATCTGCAGGAAATCGCCGACGTTGTTGACGAGCACGTCGAGGCCGCCGAAGCGGGCGTCGATCGTCCGCGCGAACGCGTTGACCTCGTCGCGGCGCGTGACGTCGACGGTGCTGACGAGCGCGTCGACGCCCGCGGCTTCGAGTGCCTGGCGCACGTCCTGCGCGCGGGCGGGATCGACCTCGGCCACCACGACCCGCGCGCCCGCCGCGCCGAACGCTTGCGCGCACGCGCGGCCGATGCCCGCGCCGCCGCCGGTGACCAGCACGGTCTTGCCGGAAAAGGAAATCATCGGAACGCTACTCCTTCGAACGTAAAAGCCACGCGCCGCATCATAGCGACGCAACCAGTTGCGCGTTGTCGATCCGCAGCTCCGCGCCGTTCACGAAGCGCGATTCGTCGGATGCGAGGAACAGCACGAGATTCGCGACGTCCTGCGGGTCGCACATGCGTGCCATCGGATCGTGGCCGATGCCGAGCTCGGCCGGATCGAGGCCGGGTATCAGCGCCTGCGTCATCGGCGTCCAGATGCCGTCCGGATGGATCGAGTTGCAGCGGATCCGGTAGCCGCTGCGCTTGCAGTGGACGGCGACGCTTCGCGCGAGCGCCGTCACCGCGCCTTTCGAGCCGGTGTACGCGCACATCATCGGCAGGCCGCCGAGCGCGGCGACCGACGACATCATCACGATCGAGCCCGGCGTGTCGTTGTGCTTCATCGCGCCGATCGCGTACTTGCAGCCGAGGAAATAGCCGTCCGCGTTGACGCGCAGCACGCGTCGCCAGGTGTCGAGGCTCGTGTCCTCGATCGAGCCGACCGGGCAGATCGCCGCGTTGTTGACGAGCACGTCGAGGCGGCCGAAGCGCTCGAGCGTCGACGCGATCGCGTGCCGCCAGCCGTCTTCGTCGGCGATGTCCTGATGGACGAACAGCGCGGTGTCGCCGATCTCGCGCGCGAGTGCGCGGCCCGCATCCTCGTCGATGTCGGTGAGCACCACGCGCGCGCCTTCGGCGGCGAGCAGCAGCGCATCCGCGCGGCCGACGCCGCTCGCCGCGCCGGTGATCAGCGCGACCTTGTTTGCGACTCGATTCATGTCCGGTCGATTTCCTGTGACGTTGAAAGAAGGCGGGCGCTCATGCGGCGCCCGGCGCACGGCCGGCCTTGACCGCGTCGAGCGCGGCCGCGCCGTAGATCTGCGCGATGGTGGCGTCGACGCGCGGGTTGGCGCGCAGCTCGTGGCCGCCGTCGACCGCGAAGCTCTGGCCGGTGACCCAGCCCGACTCGGGGCCCGCGAGATAGCGCACCGCGTGCGCGATCGCTTCCGGCTCGCCGAGTGAGCCGAGCGGAATCTGGTCGAGGAAGCTGTCGACGAGCGCCCGGTTGTCGAACATCGGTGCGGTGGCCTCCGAGCGCGTGAGGCCCGGCCGCACCGCGTTCACGCGGATCCTCGCGCCGGCCAGTTCCTCGGCGGCCCCGCGCACCAGCGCTTCGAGCGCGGTCTTCGCGGTGCAGTACGCGGTCAGCCAGCGGAAATTGATCTGCGCGGCCGTCGACGAGATGCAGACGATCGTGCCGCCGCCGCTGTCGGCGAGCCGCGGCGCGGCGTGGCGGATCGCGGCGAACGCGCTGTTCAGGTTCAGCTCGATTTCCGCGCGGAAGCTGTCGGCGTCGTGCATCAGCAGCGGCCGGAACCCGGCGCCGCCGACGGTCGGCACGACGATGTCGAGCCGGCCGTCGAGCGCCCACGCGGTATCCAGCGCCGCCTGCAGGTCGCCGTCGTCGCAGGCGTCGCCGGCATGGATCGCGACGCGGCTGCCGGGCAGCGTGTCGGTCAGGTGCCGCTGCGTGCGTTCGAGTGCATCGCGGCGGCGGCCCATCAGCACGACGGCCGCGCCATCGGCGGCAAGCGCGCGCGCACAGGCCGCGCCGATGCCGCCGGCGCCGCCCGTGACGAGCGCGGTGCGGCCGGCGAGAGGAAGGGATGCGTGCATCGTTCAGCCCTCCAGCGGCAGGTCTTGCGACCAGTCGACGTGCAGCGTGCGCGCGGCGAAGCGCCACGTGCCGCCGTCGAACACGCAGCGGTCGCGATAGCGCAGCCCCCAGTCGAGCTTGCGCTTCACGCCGTCGCGCACGTACACGTGGCACGCGAGGCAGTAGGTCTCGACGTCGGCCTCGCCGCCGTCGAGCGTGACGAGCTGGTTGTGCACGTGATGCTGGGTGGTTTCGTAGCGCTCGATCACGCGCATGCCGGCGACGATCGCATCGCGGTCGTCGAAACGGAAACCGGGGCCGTCGAGCTGGGCGTCGGCGGTGAAGAGGGTGGCGAGGCGCGGCCAGTCGCGCCGGTCGACGGCCTGCGCGTAACGGCACGCGAGTTCGTACAGCGCGTGGCGGGGATTCGAATCGGTCATGCGGTACTCCCGTGAATGAACGGAAAGACTCGGCCGCGCCGCGAGCGCGGACGCAGCGGCATTACGACGTCGGCCCGCAGGTTCGCATCGGACCGATCGATCCTCATCATCCATACGGAGCAGGGCCCGATCGGGGAAAACACCAGCGCGACGGCCGTGCATCGTCCGATGGTGCGATGCAGTGATGAACGCGTGGCGTGCGCCCGAAGGTCGCGCGCCCCGTCACGACGGGCTGCGGCACGCGGTTTTCCGATCGCGACGCCGCCGCCATCGCTCGGCGATGCTGCGGCGCCGCACGTTCCGTCAGGGCCGCTTCGCGTTTGCCCCTAGTCGAAATGGACGATGGCCGGCGGGCCGGCGCTGGCTACCGTGCAGTCATCCGGTGCGGTTGCCTGTTTGCCCGAGGCCAGTGCGCCGGACACGAACCGCGATAGCGGCCAACCGGAGGGGACACGATCATGAGACTGACGACTCGCAAGCTGTGCGTATTGGCGATGGGTGCGTTCGCGGCGATGGTGATCGCGCGATATGGCGCCGAGCAGGTCCCGGCGCCGCCGTATGCGGCCGGCATCCTGCAATGCCGCTCGCTCGATGCGAACGGCCTGCCGACCGGTTGCGTGCCGATCGATCCTTCGCGCTTCGGTTTCGCCGCGTTGCGCGGCATGTGACGACGGCGCGGCCGCGTGCCGCGCCGACTCGATGTCACGTTGACGCCGTCACGATGCGACGGCGACCGGGTGGACGGCGTTCGCGCAGCGCAGTGTCGCGGCGCGGCGCACGCGCGGCAGTTCGTCCGGCGCGTGCATGCCCGCGGCTTGGCTTCCCGCTGCTGCTCGATTTCCCCGTCGACGACGCGGCGTTCGCGTGCCTGCGATCGCTCGCATTGACGACGCGCCGGTGTCCGGTCCGGCCGCGCAGTGCCCCGACCGCCACCTTTCACCGAATCCCTTCACGCAGACCCTTGCCTCCATGTCATCCGAATACTCCCTCACTCGCCCCCTGAACGTCCGCGACGTCCATCGCTGGGACGCCGAACACGACGTCGTGATCGTCGGCTTCGGCGCGGCCGGCGCGTGCGCGGCGATCGAAGCCGCGAGCGCCGGCGCCGACTCGCTGATCGTCGAGCGCGCGTCGAGCTACGGCGGCACGAGCGCGCTGTCCGGCGGCGAAATGTACCTCGGCGGCAGCGGCGGCACGCCCGCGCAGCGGCAGGCCGGCTTCAGCGATGACACCGAGGACCTGTACCGCTACCTGATGCTCGCGGGCGGCCGCGACGCCGACGAGGCGAAGGTGCGCCTCTATGCGAACGAGAGCCTCGCTCATCACGACTGGCTGGTCGCGCAGGGCGTCACGTACAAGAACACGTTCATTGCCGAGCGGATCATCGAGCCGGAAACCGACGACTGCCTGATCTGGTCGGGCAGCGAGGAAGCCTGGCCGTTCAGCGAGAGCGCGAAGCCGTGTCCGCGCGGCCACACGCCGCAATGGCCGGGCTGGGGCGGCGGGCAGATGCTGATGCGCGTGCTGGCCGAGCGCGTGCAGGCGCTCGGCGTGTCGACGCGCTACGACACGCGCGCACAGGCGCTGATCGTTGACGATGCCGGCGCGGTGCGCGGCGTCGTGCTGCGCGCGTACGGCGAGACGGCGTTCGTGCGGGCGCGTCGCGCGGTGATCCTGTGCGCGGGCGGCTTCGCGATGAACCGCGACATGGTGCGCCGGCATGCGCCGCAATTCCTGCGCTCGGCCGAACCAATCGGCAGCCCCGGCGACGACGGCTCGGGCATCCTGCTCGGCCAGAGCGCCGGCGGCGCGGCGATCCACATGGATCAGGGTTTCGTCAGCCTGCCGTTCTACGCGCCCGAATCGCTGATCCGCGGGATCTTCGTGAACGCGCGCGGGCAGCGGTTCATCAACGAGGACGGCTATCACGGCCGCACGGGCCACCACGCGTTCCACCAGGCCGACGACCGGATCTACCTGCTGGTCGACCAGGCGACCTACCAGCAGCCGCCGGACATCGCGCGGATCGGCATCGCGGCGGCCGGCGAGACCTGGGACGAAGTCGAGCGCGACCTGCAGATGCCGGCCGGCACGTTGACGGCGACCGTCGACGTCTACAACCGTCACGCGGCCGAGGGCGTCGATCCGCTGTTCCACAAGGCGAAGAAATGGTTGCAGCCGCTGATCGAGCCGCCGTTCGTCGCGCTCGACTGCCGGATCGACTACGCGTTCTACCCGCATTTCACACTGGGCGGGCTCGATACGCTGCCGACCGGGCAGGTGCTCGACGCGACGCGCACGCCGGTGGCGGGCCTCTATGCGGCCGGCCGCACGACCTGCGGGCTGCCGCGCTGGGGCGCCGGGTACAGCTCGGGGCTGTCGCTGGCCGATGCGACGTTCTTCGGCCGGCAGGCAGGTCGTCATGCCGCAAGTGCGGCGAGCGACGCGTTGCACGGCGTCGCGTAGCATCGCCTGCGCGGAGCACGGAGCACGGATCGCGGAACGCGAAACACGCAACGCAGAACGCAGAACGCAGAACGCAGAACGCAGAACGCAGGACGCAGGACGCAGGACGCAGGACGCGGAATGCGGAATGCGGAATGCAGAATGCAGAATGCAGAACGGCAAAACACGACGCCCCGGGCAACCGCGTTGCACCGGGGCGTCGTCGCTTCAGCGAGGCGTCAGCCGTTCGTCAGCCGAGATCGAGCGCGTTCGTCAGGTCGCCCGGCGGCGTCGCGCCGCGCGACGCGAACGCCTTGTCGCGCGCGGCGACACCGTCGAGCGGCGCGAGCCCGTGCACGCGGCTGATGAAGCGCAGGATCGAGTTCGTGTCGTACATCGTGTGGTCGACGTAACCCTTCTTCGCGAACGGCGAGATCACGAGCGCCGGAATCCGCGAGCCGGGGCCCCACCGATCGCCGACCGGCGGCGCGACGTGATCCCACCAGCCGCCGTTCTCGTCGTGCGTCATCACGATCACCGTGTTCGCCCACTGCGGGCCGCGCCGGATCCGCTCGATCACGTGCGCGATGTGACGATCGCCGGATTCGACGTCCGCATAACCCGCGTGCATGTTCAGGTTGCCCTGCGGCTTGTAGAACGCGACGGCGGGCAGGCGGCCCGCGTCGATGTCGGCGATGAAATGATTGGTCGACGGCTCGTCGCCGAGGCCCGCATCGCGCAGGTGCTTGCGGCGCGCGCCGGTGCCCGGCGCGTAGTTCGCGAAGTAGTTGAACGGCTGGTGGTGGTACTGGAAATCCGGCACCATGCCGGTGTCGCGGTGCTCGAGCGCGTACTGCCACGCGCCGCTGTACCACGCCCAGTCGACGTTCTTCTCCGACAGGCGGTCGCCGATCGTCGCATGGCCTTGCGGCGGGATCACGCGACGGTCGGCCGGATCCGCATACGCGGCGTTGCCCGGATCGGCCGGCGGCACGTAGCTCGGCTGATACGGCGGCGCCATCGTGTTGACGCCGTAGCCGTCGGGCGTCAGCGGGCCGTCGACCGCGAATTTCGGCGGGCCGTCGAGCGCGGACGCGGGCGAATCGGCGGCGAGCGTCAGGCGCGTACCGGCCGGATCGTCGCCGTCGACCTTCGACAGCAGCTTCGCCGCGTGCGGATGCTTGTGCGCATCCGGATACATCGGCGGCTGCGCGGAAATCAGGAACATGTGGTTCAGCCACGACCCGCCGAAGGCCGCCATGAAGAAGTTGTCGCACAGCGTGTATTGGCGTGCGAGGTTCCACAGCCGCAGCGTGTCGGCGGAATTGCGGTAATGGCCCATCACGAGGCCGCCGGAATCGGCCCACGCGGCGAACTGGTCGTTGCGGCCCGCGGCGATCTGCATCTGGTTCTGGTAGAAGCGGTGCCACAGGTCGCGCGTGATCACGCCGTTCGGCAGCGGCTTGCCCTGCGCGTCGGCGATCCGGAACGGCGCGTTCGGCAGCTTGTCGATGTCGCGCTCGGCGATCGCGTAGCGCTGGCCGCCGACTTCTTGTGCCTGCGGCACGAGCCCGCCCCAGATCTTCGGCAGCACCGGCAGCGGCGTCTTGCCGTCGCGATCGAGCTGCCGCGCGTGCTCGGGCTTCACCTCGCTCAGCGGATATTGCACGCCCGGGAAATCGCCGTACAGGTTCGCGAAGCTGCGGTTCTCCGCATAAATCACGACGATGTGGCGCACCTGCCGGCGCAGCGCGTCGTCGAGCCGCAGGTCGGCGGCCGAGCGCGGCGCGCTGCCCGGCGTGGTCTCGCAGCCGCCGAGCGCGACGCCCGCGCCGAGCGCGGCGAGGCCGCCGAGCATGCGGCGGCGGTCGGGATCGGCGGGAAGGTCGTCGGGGCGATCGGGGGTGTCGTTCACGTCGTGTGCTCCTCGGATGGCGGTTGTCGTTCGATGCGCGGCAGCGTCGCACAGCCTGCCGGGACGCGCGGCGGGATGCAACGGCCGGCGTCCCGCCTGGGTGAGACGCCGGCTGTCACGAAAATGTCACGAACGCGACTATAACGCGGCCGGCGGCGTCGATGAAAGGCGTTTGTCGGACAATGCGCGACGTCCGCGCGCGAACTAGACTTGAATCACGGGCGGCGCGTTGCGGCGCGCTGCCCGCGCGACGGCGCCCGGCGGCGCCGTCACGGTGTCATTCATGCGACGAAACGAGGCGACGATGGCGCGGATCCATTCCGTTTGCGCGTGGCCGGCGATGCCGCGCGCCGACCGGGCGCGCGTGCACGCGTAAGCACGCGCGTCGCCGCGCGCGGCCGGCCCGATGCCATGGACAGGAAATTCGATTACGCAGGATTGCTGATCGCGGCGGGCTTCTTCGTGCTGTTCGCCGCGCAGTTGCTGATGCTGCGTCCGGCGTCGACGATGATTGCGTACAGCGACTTCCACCGGCTCGTCGCCGCGCGGCTCGTCGACGATCTCGAGATCGGGCCGGCGACGATCACGGGCACGCTGACGATGCCGCAGGCCGGCACGCTGCTGCCGGCGTCCGAAGTCGCGGCCGTGAAGTCGGACGGCACGCCGCCGCGCTTCAGCACCAACCGCGTGACCGACCCGCAGCTGATCGATACGCTGACCGCGGCCGGCATCCGGTTTCACGGCGCGTCCGACACCGGCTGGATCGCGTCGCTCGCGTCGTGGCTGGTGCCGCTCGTCGCGTTCGTGTTCATCTGGAACCTGATGCTGCGCAAGCGTGGCGGGCTGCAGGATTTCACCGGGATGGGCAAGAGCCGCGCACGCGTGTACGTGCAGCAGGAAACCGGCATCACGTTCGACGACATCGCGGGCATCGACGAAGCGAAGGCCGAGCTGCAGCAGCTCGTCGCGTTCCTGCGCAACCCCGATCGCTACCAGCGGCTCGGCGGCAAGATCCCGAAGGGCGTGCTCGTCGTCGGCGCGCCCGGCACCGGCAAGACGCTGCTCGCGCGCGCGGTGGCCGGCGAGGCGGCCGTGCCGTTCTTCTCGATCAGCGGCTCGGCGTTCGTCGAGATGTTCGTCGGCGTCGGCGCGGCGCGCGTGCGCGACCTGTTCGAGCAGGCGCAGCAGAAGGCGCCGTGCATCGTGTTCGTCGACGAGCTCGACGCGCTCGGCAAGGTGCGCGGGGTCGGTCCGATGTCGGGCAACGACGAGCGCGAGCAGACGCTCAACCAGCTGCTCGTCGAGATGGACGGCTTCCAGGCCGGCTCCGGCGTGATCATCATGGCCGCGACCAACCGGCCGGAGATTCTCGATCCCGCACTGCTGCGCCCGGGCCGCTTCGACCGTCACATCGCGATCGACCGGCCCGACGTGAACGGCCGCCGCCAGATTCTCGGCGTGCACGTGAAGCGCGTGAAGCTCGCGGCCGAGGTCGATCTCGGCGAACTCGCGTCGCGCACGCCGGGCTTCGTCGGTGCCGATCTCGCGAACGTCGTCAACGAAGCCGCGCTGCATGCGGCGGAACTCGGCAAGCCGGCGATCGGGATGGACGACTTCGACGAGGCGATCGACCGCGCGCTGACGGGCCTCGAGCGCAAGAGCCGCGTGATGAACGCGCAGGAGAAGCTGACGATCGCCTATCACGAGGCCGGCCATGCGCTCGTCGCGGAAAGCCGCGCGCATTGCGATCCGGTGAAGAAGGTGTCGATCATTCCGCGCGGTGTGGCCGCGCTCGGCTACACGCAACAGGTGCCGACGGAGGATCGCTACGTCCTGCGCCGCAGCGAGCTGCTCGATCGGATCGATGCACTGCTCGGCGGGCGCGTCGCGGAAGAACTCGTGTTCGGCGACGTGTCGACGGGCGCGCAGAACGATCTCGAACGCGCGACCGCGATGGCGCGCCACATGGTCATGCAGTACGGGATGAGCGAGAAGATCGGGCTCGTCAGCTTCGACGACGGCGAAACGCGCACCGGCATCCCGGGCGCATGGCATGCGGGCGAGGGCCGCTGCAGCGAGCACACCGCGCGGATGATCGACGACGAGGTGCATACGCTGTTGACCGACGCGCATGCGCGCGTCGCGGCAACGCTCGGCGAACGTCGCGACGCGCTCGAGCGGATCGCGCGACGGCTGCTCGAGCGCGAGGTGCTCGAACGCGACGCGTTGCAGGCGCTGATCGACGGGCGCGAGGCGCCGGTCGCCGAATCTTCCCTGACCGATCGCGGGCCATGCGCGAGTGCGAATGCGCCGGAGCAGGCGTCGGCGATCGAGCGCGATTTCGTCGCATACGGGCCGCCGCGCGAACCCGAACGCTGAAGCGCGGACCGCTCGCGCAGCCGGCGGGCGGCCATGATCGCGCCGCGCGTTCGCTGCAATTCGCACTTGCCGGCACGCCGTTGCGCCGGCGTTTCCTTTCCCTTTATCGAGTCACGGAGTCGCCATGAGCGAGGCACACGTATCGGTGGATGTCGCGCAGCATGCGCGTTTCAGTTTCGAAGTCACGTTTGCCGGCACCGAACTTTCGCCGGTGCTCACCGACGAGCCGCCGCCGCTCGGTGCCGGCCGCGGCCCGAACCCGGTCCGGCTGCTGGCCGCGGCGGTCGCGAGCTGCCTCGCGGCGAGCCTGCTGTTCGCGCTCGAGAAACAGCACGTCGATCCGCAGCCGGTCACCGCGCATATCGACGTCGACATGGTGCAGAACGACGCGGGCAGGGTGCGCGTCGGCGCGATGGCCGTGACGCTGTCGGTCGGCAAGGCATGGGCCGATCTCGCGGCGGCGACGCGCATGCTCGACCGGTTCGATGCGTATTGCGTGGTGACCGAGAGCATGCGCGAAGGCATTCCGATCGCGGTGGCGGTGCAGGACGTGAACGGTGCGGTGCTCGACCGCGAGACGACCGGCGTATAAGTGAGCGGCACGACCCGGCGCGTCAGGACACGGTCGCGGCGGCGACTTCCGCGGCCTCGGCGAGCGCCTCGAGAAAGCGCGTGCGCCACCAGTGCACGTCGGTCTTGCGCACGATCGCCATCAGCGCGTCGTGACGCTGGCGGCGTTCGTCGAGCGGCATCGTGAGCGCGCGCTGGATCGCCTGCGCGGTGCCCTGCGTGTCGTACGGATTGACGAGCAGCGCAGGCTTCAGCTGCTCGGCCGCGCCCGCGAAGCGCGAGAGCACGAGCACGCCCGGGTCGGCCTCGTCCTGCGCGGCGAGAAACTCCTTCGCGACCAGGTTCATCCCGTCGCGCAGCGGCGTGACGAGCGCGACGCGGCTCGCGCGGTACAGGCCCGGCAAGCGCTTGCGCGCGACCGTGCGGTGGATGTAGCGCATCGGCATCCACTCGAGTTCGCCGTAGTCGCCGTTGATCGCGCCGCACAGGCTGTCCATCTCGCGCCGCAGGTCGTCGTACGCGCCGAGATCCTCGCGGCTCGGCGCGGCGATCTGGATCAGCGTCGCGCGGTCGCGGTTCTCCGGATACTGTTCGAGCAACTGACGGAACGCGTGCACGCGCTGCGGCAGCCCCTTCGTATAGTCGAGCCGGTCGACGCCGACGAGCAGCTGGCGGCGCGAATACTCGTCGCGCATTCGCTCGAACATGTCGATGCCGTCGCGATTCTCCGCGAGCGCCGTGAATTCGTCGACGTTGATGCCGATCGGGAACGCACCGGCCGACAACGTGCGGCCGAACGCGCGCAGGCGGCCGTCCGGCAGCCGCGCGGCGCCGGCTTCCGCCTCGACGTAGTGCTCGAAGTGAAGCAGGTCCGATTCGGTCTGGAAGCCGACGAGATCGTAGGCGAACAGCGAGCGCATCAGCCACTCGTGCTCCGGGATCGCGGCCATGATCGGCGGCGGCGGCATCGGAATGTGCAGGAAGAAGCCGATCGGGTTCGTGCAGCCCGTCGCGCGCAGCTCGGCGGCGAGCGGAATCAGCTGATAGTCGTGGACCCAGACGATATCGTCGGGGCGCAGCAGCGTGCTCAGCTTGCGCGCGAACAGCTGGTTCACGCGCCGGTAACCGTCCGCGAAGCGGCGGTCGAACTGTGCGAGATCGAGGCGGTAGTGGAACACCGGCCACAGCACGTTGTTCGAGTAGCCGAGGTAGTACGCGTCGTAATCCTGCGGATCGAGATCGATCGTCGCGAGCTGGATGCCGCCGACGTTCTGGATCTGCACGTCTTCGCCGTGCGCGGGATGGTCGCCGTCGCCGCGCAGCCTGCCGCTCCACCCGAACCAGACGCCGCCCGATTCCTGCAGGCTGTCTTTCACGGCCACGGCAAGCCCGCCTGCCGCGGCCTTACGGGGATCTGCAATACGATTGGATACGACGACGAGTCGGCTCACCAGCTCTCCTGCGAATGGTTGGGGAAGGTTCGTGCGGCCAGGGCGTGAGGCGGACGCCGCCATCGACGCGTGGCGCGATGGGGCCGCGATACGAACGGACGGGAATCAGGGCGCGCGATTCGCCGTTCGAACGTGGAGTGCTTTTTTTAGGATACTCGTCATTCGGCTGATTTAAAAGTGCATGACCGGGATCAACGATCCTGCCTGTCGGTGCGATGCAGTGCGATGCGCGGCGTTCCGCGCGCTCGACCGGCAGGACCGGAAATTGCACGGCCCCGCAGCGGCCGTGTGCGCAGCGGAAGGTGGAGGGCCGGAGAAGGGAGAGCGAAGGCGAGGCCGATTCGATCGTGTTCGGTCACGCCGGCGCGGTCGTTCGCGACGGTTTCGATCGACGCAGGCTGGCTGCGCCGATCGATCATGGCGGGCGTTGGCGACGCGCGGGACGCGTGGCGCGAACGCACCGGCGCGCGATCAGAACGTCGTGCGCAGGCCGGCCATCACGCTGCGGCCGCCTTCCGGCGCGAAGCCGCGCACGACCGAGGTCGCATAGCGGATCTCCTGGTTCGTCAGGTTGTCGCCGCGCAGGTACGCGAGCCAGTGCGTCGCGCCGACACGGAACTTGTACGTCAGCATCACGCCGAGCGACGTGTAGCCGTCCGTCGGAAAGTCGTTGTCGGGCACACGATGCTGCGACCACGCGTGCGTGACCTGCGCGCGTGCACCGAACGGGCCGTAGCCGTAGTCGGCCGCGAGCGTCGCGCGCAGCGGTGCGATCCGCGGCAGCGGCTGGCCGGTGTCGACGTTACGCGCATGCGTGTAGTCGGCGGTCAGTTCCAGGTCGACCGTATGGCCGCGCCGCGAGAACGCGCGCCATTTGCCGTCGAGTTCGACGCCATAGAACTCGGCGCGCACGCCGCGATAGATTGCTTCGTTGAGCGTATCACCGGCGCCGGGCGCGACCGGCTCGCCGTCGCCGTTCACGACGCGGCCCGTGTTGTACTCGGTCAGGTAGTTCGAGAAGCGGTTGTAGAACACGCCGACGCTGCCGCGGTTCGGGCCGCTCGCGTAGCGCAGCGACAGGTCGGTCGACACGGCCTTTTCCTTCGACGCGTTCGGGTTGCCGATCAGGAACTGGCCGGTCGCATCGTGCGGGCCGTTCGAGTACAGCTCGTAGAAGGTCGGCGCGCGTTCCGTGTACGCGACGTTCGCCGCGACCGACCATACGGGCGTCAGCGAGAACAGCGCGCCGGCCGAGACGCTGCCCGCATTGAAGTCGCGCGGCTGCGCGAGCTTGAATTTCTCGACGCCGGCCGGATCGGGATCGACCTTCACGTGCTCGAAGCGCCCGCCGACGCTCAGCTTCAGCGCCGGGACGACCTGCCATTCCTCGAGACCGAACAGCGCGACGCTGTTCGTGCGCGTCGACGGCACGAGCGTTTCGTCGCCGAGCGCCGAGAACGTGTTCTGGCCGAACTGCACGCCGATCGCGCCTTCGAACGGGCCGATCCTGCGATGCCGCGCCTCGATGCGCGCCTCGTAGCCGCGGTTGCGGAAGGTGGTGGCGGTCTCGCCGTTGTCGACTTCCTTGTGGCGATAGTCGGTGTACGCGAAGTCGAACTTCAGCTTCGTGAACGGGCCGCTCAGGTTGCGTATCTCGGACGCGAGCGCGAGCCGTTCCTGGCGCATCCGCAGGCGCACGTCGTCCTCGGCGACGGAGCCGTAGTTCGACTCGTAGCCGCTGTACGACAGGCCCGCGAAACCGTCGGCCCACGTGTACGACGCGCCGAGCGCGCCGCCATGCACGCGGCCGTCGCTGTTCGGCACGTTGCCGTACGGTTGCGGCGTATCGGGATCGTCGATCGCGCGTTGCTGGCTGCTGCGTGCGTAGCCGGGAATCCGCAGCTTGCTCGTTTCACGGTCGAACGCGTCGACATGGAACGCGAAGCGGCCGTTGCCGCCTTCGACCTGCGCCGCGCCCGCGCGCACCGAGTTCGCGCCGCCGTAGCGCGCGTCGAGCGCGCCCGTCACGCCTTCGATCGCTTCGCGCGGAATCCGGTTGTCGATCGTGTTGACGACGCCGCCGACCGCGTTGCCGCCGTACAGCAGCGCGGCCGGACCGCGCACGATCTCGACGCGCTCGATCGACAGCGGATCCTGCGGCACCGCGTGGTCGTACGACAGCGACGACGCGTCGTAGGCGGCGACGCCGTTCTGCAGCAGCCGGATCCGGTCGCCGTCCATCCCGCGAATGATCGGGCGGCCGACCATCGGCCCGTAGGTGGTGGTCGACACGCCGGGCAGGCCGTTGAGCGTCTCGCCGAGCGAATCGGCCTGGCGGCGCGTCAGCGCATCGCCGGACAGTTGCGCGGTCGGTGCGATCAGCTCGGTGTCGCCGAGCGGGTTCGCAGTCACGAAGATCGGCGCGAGCGGTGTGGTCTGTGGCAGCGAAGACGGAGCGGGCGTCTCGGCCTGCGCGTGCGCGACGGCGGCGAACAGCATCAGCGAAACGGGCGAGAGCGGGCGAAGCGGTAGACGAGGGAGGTCGCGCATGGTCGGTGAATCGGTTGGTATCGGATCGGAAAGCGAGCCATGCGGGTCAAGACTGGATACGATATATTGTTGCATTTTCGGCGCGCAGTGACCCGGTTGGATTGGACTCGGCGTAGCCCGGCCACCCGGATGAGCGAGCTTCAGGTGGACGAGATCGCGAAATGATATGTTATATCATTTCGAATTCCAAGCGAAACGGCGGCATGCCGCAGGGTTTCCGACAAGCTGCGGAAACGGCGGCGAAAGCAGAGCCGGGCCGTCAAACCCGCGCCGGCACCGGTGGCCCACGCAATAGGTCTCGCGATGAATCCGCCACCGACGCGCGCGTTTCCCGCTCCGTTGATACGTATCAAGTCGTTCCGGTTTCGAGCCCGGATACTGGCCCGGTCATCGACCAGACAGGAGCGACGCATGACTCAAACCATGAAGGCGGCGGTGGTCCACGCGTTCGGCGAACCGTTGCGCATCGAGGAGGTGCCGGTCCCGACGCCGGGCCCGGGCCAGATCCTCGTCAACATCAAGGCGTCGGGCGTCTGCCATACCGACCTGCACGCAGCCGACGGCGACTGGCCCGTGAAGCCGACGCTGCCGTTCATTCCCGGCCACGAAGGCGTGGGCGTCGTCGCGGCGGTCGGGGCGGGCGTCACGCACGTGCGCGAGGGCGACCGCGTCGGCGTGCCCTGGCTCTACACGGCATGCGGTCACTGCGAGTACTGCCACACCGGCTGGGAAACCCTTTGCCACGGACAGCAGAACACCGGCTATTCGGTCAACGGCAGCTATGCGGAATACGTGCTGGCCGATCCCGACTACGTCGGCCATCTGCCGGCGCAGGTCGCGTTCGACGAGATCGCGCCGATCCTGTGCGCGGGCGTGACCGTCTACAAGGGCATCCGCGTCACCGACACGCGTCCGGGCCAGTGGCTCGCGATTTCGGGCATCGGCGGGCTCGGCCACGTGGCCGTGCAGTACGCGCGCGCGATGGGCCTGCACGTCGCGGCGATCGACGTGTCTCCCGCCAAACTCGCACTCGCGCGCGAGCTGGGCGCCGAGCTGACGATCGATGCGTCGGCCGACGATCCGGCGAAGGTGATCCAGAAGGAGATCGGCGGCGCGCATGGCGTGCTGGTGACGGCCGTGTCGCGCAGCGCGTTCGCGCAGGCGCTCGGGATGGTGCGGCGCGGCGGCACGGTGGCGCTCAACGGCTTGCCGCCCGGCGATTTCCCGTTGCCGATCTTCTCGACGGTGCTGAACGGCATCACGGTGCGCGGTTCGATCGTCGGCACGCGGCGCGACCTGCAGGAATCGCTCGACTTCGCGGCGGATGGGCTGGTGCGCGCGCATATCCATCGCGACCGGCTCGGCAACATCAACGACATATTCGCGCGGCTGCGCGAAGGAAAAGTCGACGGTCGCATCGTGCTGACCGACATGCATTGACGCGCATTCGGGTGCGCTGCCGCGACGCAATGGACGTCGCGGCAGCATTGCGCTCACCCGCGCATCACGGCGCGAAGAACACGTCGGTGCGGTTCGTCAGGTTGCCTGCGTTGGTCTGGACGAAGAACGGATGGAAAGACGACGACGGCAGCACGTCGAGCCCCTGGTAATCGCCGATGAAGAAGCCTTCCGCATTCGGCGCAAGCTTCATGTCGAACGGACCGCCGACGCGCCGCTCGTCCGCGAACGTGGTGCCGCCGTCATGCGAGATCTTGCGCCAGAACCCGGTCGGCAGCGTCGTCGTGTTGCCGGCCTGCAGGTCGCGGAAGTCGTAGTAGTTGACCATCACCGCGCCGGCATTGTCGACGCGCACCGCCGGATTGAACGCGGGACGCCCGGTCGGCGTGTTCACTTGCAGCGGTGCGCTCCAGCTCGCGCCGCCGTCCTTCGACGTCGACAGCGCGATCTCGTCGTAGTTGCCGCCGTTGAAGCGGCTGTCCTGCCACACGACGTACAGCTGCCCCGACGCCGGATCGATCGCGGGTTCCGGAATGATGTCGCCGGTGCGTACCGGTTCGCCGGTGTTCGGATCGGTCACGCCGACCGTCTGCAGCCCGGCGATCACCTGCGGTTTCGTCCAGGTCGCGCCGTCGTCGGTCGACTTGACGAACGCGACCTTGCCGGCCGCCTTGCTGAACGGCGGCTGGATCAGGTCGAAGAAGTCGTAGAGCGTGCCGGTCTTCGGATCGACGACGATCTGGTTGCCGATGGTCTGCTGGCGCGACGGCACGTTGACGATGACCTTCGCACGGCTCCATGTCTTGCCGCCGTCGACCGTCTTCGAGAAGAACGTCGGACCGCGGTATGCCTGCGTGTGCAGGTTCGCGTACGGGTTGCCGTTCGGCAGTTCGAGGCGGTCCCATACCGCGTAGGCCGTGCCGGCCTTCACCGGGTTCGCCGTCACCGATTCCTTGTCGTTGAAGAACTGCGTCGTCGGTTCGTCGTTCGCGATCAGCACGGCCGGGCTGCTCCATGTCTGTCCGCCGTCGGTCGACACCGAGGCCGCGACCGCGTTGCTGTTGTTCGACTGGTTGAACGAGATCGATACCGAATACGCGGTGCCGTCCGGCCCGAACGACACCCACGGATCGGACGCGCGCTCGTACTTGAGCCCGCCCGGCGCGCAGGCGCTGAACGGCTGCGGCGTGCGCGCCCAGGTCGCACCGCCGTCGAACGTATAGCCCGCGACGAGCCCGTGGGCGCCGCCGTTCGACCAGCGGTCCTGCTGCCACACGCCGATCATGTTGGAAGGGTTCGCCGGATTGACCGACAGCCACGGTTCGACCTCGGCGTTCACGTAGTTCGTGCCGGGGCCGCCGATCGTGCAGGCGGCGAACGGGCTCGGGCCGGACACGGCCACGGGATCGGCATGCGCGGCCGCGACGGCGGCCATCGCCACGGCCATTGCGGCGGACAGGCGGGTGAGGCGGGTCACGCGGGGGGTAAGCGAGTGGGACACGATCGTGCGTCGCATGGATTGCTCCTCGTTGACGTGCGGCGGCGATGGCGCGGCACGGCGGCACGACGCGCACCGGTACGCGCGGCAATGGATGCCGTGCCATACGTCGGATCGTGTCGTTCGGGAAGCCGCTGCGGTCATCGCAATCCGCGTGTGCTGGATGCCGCCAGCACGTCGGTCAAGACACCAGTTCGTTTTCATTGCTTGTCGGGTGCGTCCCGGGATGCGGACGCGACGGGAAGGCCAGTCCGTGCAGACGACGAATGCATCGAAGTGGATTGCAATGTAGGCGATCGATATGCGGCGCGGCAGGCAATTTTTTGTAACAGTACGTAGCCGGAAAGCGTTGCCGAAGCAATGCCGCCGGAACGCAAAATTTGCCGCCTGAAAATTCAGAAAACGAAGCGAAAGCACGAATCGAAATCGCTATCGATTACGCGGATTCGTGCCGATGCGGCGCGCCGCCGGCGCGGTTCAGCGCTCGGCCGGAAAGCGGTCCTGCAATGCGTGCAGCCAGCGCGCGACGACGTCGAGTTCGGCGTCGGAAAAGCCGTCGCACAGCTTGCCGTTCAGCTCGCGCAGCGCCACGCGCGCGCGCTTGAGCGCCGCGTGTCCTTCGTCGGTCAGGAACAGTCGCGTTGCGCGCCCGTCGTCCGAATCGGCGTGACGCGCAAGCAGGCCGGCCTTCGCCATCCGGTCGGCGAGCCCCGTCATCGCGGACGGCGCCAGTTGCAGCGCCGCGCCGACTTCGCCGATCAGCGCGCCGTCCTGCCTCGCGAGGCAGAACAGCACGCCGGCCTGCGCGGCGCTCGCGCGCGCATCGGTTTCGGCCTTGCGGTCGACCCAGCGCTGCACGCGCCGCTGGCCGATGGTCAACAGGAAGAACAGTCGTCGGTCTTCGCTCAAGCTCGGTTCCCGGCTGCAATGGAAAGGGACGGGCGACCCGCATCGCGCGGCGCGTCGAGCGCCTGCGCGAGCCAGTCGGCGACCGCGGGCCACAGCACGGTGCCTGGCCGGCTGCGGAAGAAGCCCATGTGTCCGACCGGCCCGCTGCCCGCGGCGTGCGGATCGATCTGGCGGCGTTCGACGGCCGCCCGGGTCAGGTAGCTTACCAGCAGGTCGATCGCGGGCGGGTTCGCCCACGGATCGTCGTCGAAGCCGAGCACGAGGATCGGCAGCTGCTGCTTCGAGAAGCGCTCGGCCGCGCCGAGCGTCGGATCGTCGAAGAAGTAGCGCGGCAGCGTGGCCCAGCGGCTCCATTCGCGGAACACGCCGGCCGGGAGGTCCTCGCCGAGGCCGAGCCGCTTGCCGGGCACGTAGCCGAGCAGCGCGGACGCGAGCGGGCCGAGCACGCGCAGGATCAGCCGCACCTTCAGCCGCTCGGCCGCGCGGGCAATCAGCCGCGTGCTGCCCGCGTGCGCGGCGACGAGCACGGCCGCGCGCAGGTGCGCGGTGCTGGCCGACAGCCCGATCGCATGACCGCCGACGCTATGCCCGACCGCCAGCAGCGGCAGCCCGTCGTGCGTATCGCGCGCCCACGCGATCGCGGCGCCGACGTCGAGCTCGACCCAGTCGCGCATGCGGGCCTGCAGAGCGCTCAGCCGCGCGGGCCGCGACGCGCCGATGCCGCGATAGTTATACGTGAGCGCCGCGAAGCCGCGTCCGGTCAGGAAGCGCGCGAAGCCCGCGTAGAGCCGCTCCGGCACGGCGGTGGCCGGATGGATCAACACCAGCGCGCGCGGCGGCGCGTCCGGCGACCACAGCGTGCCGCGCAGCGTGTAGCCGTCGGCGGCGGAAAACTCGATGGGTTCTGACGTCATGGCCGTCCTCGTTCCGGGTGGGTATTTCGTATGCGAAATATAGTTCGCGATGTATTTCGCGTACGAAATATCTGTCGAGGAATCATTCGAACGGCGTCCCGCGAAGCCCGGTGGACGGCGTTGCCGCGCGGCGATCTTTCCATAAAACATTTGCATCTTTGCATAGCAGAATATTGCGTTTGTCTCATGAAGCGGATCGCCGTATCTTCATCGGTTCCATCCCGTCCGCCAGCCGTCGCGCCAGGCGGACCCAGGGGCGCCGCCGTCGCGCGGTCGCCCGCCAACCTCCGGGGAGATCACGTTGTTGAGCCGAATCGTCACGGCGCTGCTGCTCGCGCTCGCCGCGCAGCCGGGCATCGCGAAAGACACCGTCACGCTGCGCGTCGGTGAACAGAACTACTTCAACATCCAGGCATCGATGGAGGCGTCCGGCGTGTTGAAGGACCTGCCTTACACGATCGAGTGGAAGCACTTCCAGGCCGCCGCGCCCGTCGCCGAAAGCCTGAACGGCAATGCGATCGACGTCGGCTTCCTCGGCGATTCCGCGCTGCTCACGCTGGCCGCGCGCGGCGCGCCGGTGAAAGTCGTCGCGGTGTCGCGGCAGAGCCTCGACGGCGTCGCGATCCTCGTGCCGAAGAACTCGCCGGTGCGCACCGTCGCCGACCTGCAGGGCAAGACGATTGCGGTCTGGCGCGGCGCGTGGAGCCAGCAGCTCGTGCTGCGCGCGCTCGAACACGATGGCCTGCGCGCGGATTCCGTCAAGTACGCGTACCTGATGCCGATCGATGCGACCAACGCGCTCGCGAACGGTTCGGTCGACGCCGTGTCGCTGTGGGAGCCGTTCGTCAGCACGCTCGCGCTGCGCCAGGGCGCCCGTCCCGTGACGACCGCGCAGGGCCTGATGCCCGCGCTCAGCTTCGTCGCCGCGAACGAGCAGGCGGCCACGGCCAGGCGCGCGGAGATCACCGATTTCCTGAAGCGCGTGGTGGCGGCACGCCAGTGGGTCGACAGTCATCCGCGCGAGTACGCGGACCTGTGGGCGAAGCGCGCGAAGCTGGAGCCGGACGTCGCGTACCGCTGGCTCAACAACGCGCACCAGCGTGTGGGCCCGGTCGACGACACGGCCGCGAAGGATGCGCAGAACACCGCCGACTTCCTGCACAAGGCCGGCGTGATTCCGGTCGCGTACGACACGGCGAAGCTGCTCGACCGCTCGTATGCGGGCGCGTTCGCGGCGCCCGCGCAGAAGACGGCCGCCGCGCAGTGAGCGTGCTGCAGCACGCAGCCATTTCCGATCGACAACGAGAAGGACCATCGACATGCCCGTCGACATCATTGGCATGATCACCGCGACGCCCGGCGCGGAGGTCGACGTACCGGGCGGGGCCGCCGTCCAGCCCGACTACGTGCGGCGCTTCGCGCAGGCGCACGAAGCCGCCGGCTTCGACCAGATCCTGGTCGGTCATTTCAGCAACGCGGCGGACGGCTTCATCGTCGCGTCGTTCGCGGCCGCCGCGACCGAACGCATCCGCCTGCTGCTCGCGCACCGGCCGGGCGTGATCGTGCCGTCGGCCGCCGCGCGGCAGATCGCGACGCTCGACGTGTTCAGCGGCGGCCGGCTCGCGCTGAACGTCGTGTCGGGCGGCGACGATGCCGATCTTCAGCGCGACGGCGATTTCGTGCCGCACGACGCGCGCTATCGCCGCACCGGCGAATATCTCGACGTGCTGAAACGCATCTGGCTGGCCGACACGCCGGTCGATCACGACGGCGAGTTCTATCGGCTGCATGGTGCGTCGCCGGTCGTGAAAGGCGCGCAGCAGCCGCACGTGCCGATCTATTTCGGCGGTTCGTCGCCGGCCGCGCTGGCCGTGGCCGGGCAGCACGCGGACGTCTACATGACGTGGGGCGAGCCGCTCGCGGCCGTGCGCGAGCAGATCGCGCGCGTGCGCGCCGCTGCGGCGCCGTTCGGACGTGCGCCGCGCATCAGCGTGTCGTTCCGGCCGATCGTCGCGGACACCGAAGCCGCCGCGTGGGAGAAGGCCGAGGCGATCCGCGCGCGCGTGCGCGCGGCGCGGCTCGCGAACGGCCAGCCGATCGACGGCCATGCGCCGCAGAACGCCGGCTCGCAACGCCTGATGGCCGCGGCCGCGCAGGGCGACGTGCTCGACGAGCGATTGTGGATGGGTGTCGCGAACCTGACCGGCGCGCGCTGGAATTCGACCGCGCTCGTCGGCACGCCGGAACAGGTCGCGCGTGCGCTCGGTGCGTATTACAAGCTCGGCGTATCGACGTTCCTGATTCGCGGTTTCGATCCGCTCGACGATGCGCTGGATTACGGACGCAAGCTGATTCCTGCGATCCACGCGCACATCGCGGAACTCGACCACCATCGCGATCGCGCGGCGCTGACGGCGTAGGAAACGACGGCCCGCCCACGTCGGTTCGCCCCGGCATCTTCTTTACGGGATGCCGGGGCGATTTCATTTGCTGCGCGACCGATGCGCAGCTCGCTGTGCCGACGCAACGACGCGTCGGCACATCGACACATCGACACATCGAATCAAAACGACGGCAATCCCGGCGGATTCGTCTCCGCGCGCGCGACCGCCTCGCTCTGCAACCCCCAGCGCGCCAGCGCCTGCCCGTAGCGGCCGTTGCCAATCAGCGCGTTCGTCGCGAGCGTCAGCGCCGGCGCGAGCCCGCTGCCGCGGCGCGTCGCGATCGCGACGTCCGCATTCGCGGGCCAGCCCGCGTTGACGACGCCGACCCGCCGGATCTTGCCATCCCGCGCGGCTTCGTACGCGAGCGACGCGTTCGGATTCAGCTCGGCATCGGCGCGGCCCGACAGCAGCGCGACGCGTGCCGCCGCATCGTCGTCGAAATAGAGCAGTTCGGTCGGCTTCAGCCCTTGCGCGACGTTGCGCCGGCTCCATTCGAGCAGGATGCGCTCCTGGCTCGTCCCCGCGCCCGTGATGACGCGCAGGCCGGCGACGTCCTTCGGTTCGGCGATCTTCGCGATCGGGCTCGCGGTGCGCACGTAGAAGCCGTGCAGCCCGAGCCGGTAGGTCGTGAAGTCGTATTTCTCCTTGCGCTTCTCGGTCACGCCGACGTTCGAGATCACCGCGTCGTACTTGCCCGACGTGAGCCCGAGCGGCCAGTCGGCCCATGCGATCGGCACCAGCACCAGCGTGCGGCCGAGCGCGTCGGCGACGAGCTGCGCATAGTCGGGATCGGCGCCGACCACGGTGCGTGCGTCGGTCGCATAGGTCGATACCGGTGGCGCGTGCGGCGAGATCGCGACCGTGAAGGCCCCGTCGCGTACCCAGCGGTAGTTGCTTGCCGCGCGAATCGCCGCATCGTCGCGCGATGCGCGGATCCGGCCGGCCTGGCGCGGATCGAGGTCCGCCGTCGCGGCGGCGGCCTCGGCCGCGTGCCACCGGAGGCCGGCGGCGGCCGCCAGCGTGGCGGTGATGAACTGGCGTCGGTCGATCATCGTCGGTTGCCTCGCAGGTCGTGAGCGGCGTGCATCAGAGCACCCGCGACAGGAACGCGCGCGTGCGCGGGTGGGCCGGCGCGTCGAGCACGACGGCGGGCGGCCCCGACTCGACGATGCGGCCGCGCTCCATGAACAGCACGTTGTCCGCGACTTCGCGCGCGAAGCCGATCTCGTGTGTGACGATCACGAGCGTGGTGCCAGAGCGTGCGAGCTCCTTGATCACGTCGAGTACTTCGTTGACGAGTTCGGGATCGAGCGCCGACGTCGGCTCGTCGAACAGCAGCACCTTCGGGCGCAACGCGAGCGCCCGCGCGATCGCGACGCGCTGCTGCTGGCCGCCGGACAGCTGGCGCGGGTACGCATCGGCTTTATCGGCGAGGCCGACGCGCGCGAGCAGCGTGCGCGCGGTGCGTTCGGCGGCCTCGCGCGTGACGCCGCCGACGGCGACCGGCGCCTCGATCAGGTTCTCGAGCACCGTCAGGTGCGGAAACAGGTTGAAGTTCTGGAACACCATGCCGACCGCCGTGCGGCGCTTCAGCACGTCGCGCTCCTTCAGCTCGTGCAGCACGTCGCCGTCGCGCCGATAGCCGATCAGCTCGCCGTCGATGTCGATGAAGCCGTCGTCGACGCGCTCGAGATGGTTGATGGTGCGCAGCAGTGTCGACTTGCCCGAACCGGACGGCCCGACGATCACCGTCACGCTGCCGCGCGGTGCGACGAACGACACGTTGTCGAGCACGCGCTGCATGCCGAACTGCTTCGATACGTTGTACACGGCGACTTCGCCGCCGGTGCGCGGCACCGGAGCGGCCGAGGCGTCATCGTGGGCCGCCGCGCCGGTTGCCGTTGCGTTGCGCGCCGCCGCATGCCGCCACAGCGCACTGACGCGCGCCAGCACGAACGTCAGCGCCGACGGCGGCGGATTGCGCAGCGCACCGCGCGCATAGTGGCGCTCGACTTGCACCTGGATCGCGGACAGCACGGTCAGGATGATCAGGTACCAGACGGTCGCGACCATCAGCAGCGGAATCACTTCGAGATTGCGGCGATAGATTACCTGCACCGTGTAGAACAGCTCGGGCATCGCGAGCACGTAGACCATCGACGTGCCTTTCGCGAGCGAGATCAGGTCGTTGAACGCGGTCGGCAGGATCGCGCGCATCGCCTGCGGCAACACGATCCGCGTGGTCTGGCGGCCGCGCGGCAGGCCGAGCGCGGCGGCCGCTTCGAGCTGCCCCTGGTCGACCGCGAGAATGCCGCCGCGAATCACTTCCGCGGAAAACGCCGCGTGGTTCAGCGAGAGGCCGAGCACGGCCGCGAGGAACGGGCTGATCAGGTCGGTGGTCGGTGTGTCGAACCACACGATGTCGGTGAACGGCACGCCGAGCCGCACGTGTTCGTACAGGTAGCCGAGGTTGTTGAGGATCAGCAGCAGCACGATCAGCGGAATCGACCGGAACAGCCACACGAAGGTCCATGCGCTCGCCGCGAGCAGGCGCGAGCGCGACAGCCGCGCCAGCGCGACGAACCCGCCGAGCGCGAAGCCGAACACCGCGCCGAGCAGCGTCAGCACCAGCGTGCGCGCGAGCCCGGACAGCACCGGCGGGGACAGGAACCACTCGGCGAACACCGGCCAGCCCCATTGCGGGTTGCCGAGGATCGAATACAGCGCGAGCGCGATCAGCCCGAGCGCGAGCGCGGTGCCGACGGTGCGCGACCGGTGCCGGGCCGGCACGATCCGCAGGTGCGTGTCGGCGTCGCGGGCGCGGGAGGGGGAGAGCGGCGGCACTGCGCCGCCGAGATGGGTCGTGTCGCTCATGTCGGTGAGGGTCCTCGATCGAGTGGGCCGGACGCGCCGCGCGAGGCGGCGCGTCGGCGTCATGCGTGCGCTTCGGCCGCGTCGTCCTGTTGCTGCACCGCGCCGGGCACCGCATGGCGGCTCGCCTTGCGCGGCAGGCCGAGGTGGTCGCGCAGCGTGCTGCCCGGCAGGTCGCGGCTATAGCGGCCGCGCACCTCGAGTACCGGAATCACGAGCTCGACGAAGTCGTCGACGCCCTGCGCCTGCACCGGGAAGCCGAGGATGAAGCCGTCGCCGGCACCGGCGTCGTGCCAGCGGATCAGCTCGTCGGCGACGTGCTCGGCCGTGCCGATGAAGTTCGGGCGCGGCGTCGCGACGGCGAGCGCCGTCTCGCGCAGCGTGAGGTGCTTGCGCTTCGCGTCGGCCTTGATCCGGTCGGTGGTCGAGCGGAAGCTGTTGCGGCCGATGTCGCCGAGTTCCGGGAACGGCGCATCGAGCGCGTACTGCGTGAAATCGTGGTGGTCGAAATAGCGGCCGAGATACGCGAGCGCCTCGTCGATCGTCAGGAGGTCGCGGATCGCCTGGAATTTGTCTTCCGCCTCGGCGGCCGTGCGGCCGACGATCGGCCCGATGCCCGGGAAGATCTTCACGTCGCCGGGCTGCCGCCCGTGCTCGACCGCGCTTTGCTTCACGCGCCGCGTGAACGCGGCCGTTTCGTCGAGCGACGGCGAGTGCGTGAACACGGCGTCCGCGTACTTGCCCGCGAGCCCGATGCCGGTGTCGGACGAGCCGGCCTGGAAGATCACCGGCTGCCCTTGCGGCGAGCGCTGGATGTTCAGCGGGCCGGCAACCTGGAAGAAGCGGCCGTGGTGATCGAGCGTGTGGAGCTTGTCGCGATCGAAGAAGCGACCGGTCGCGCGATCGCGCACGAACGCGTCGTCGTCCCAGCTATCCCACAGTCCCTGTACGACGTCCAGATATTCGTCGGCGATCTCGTAGCGCAGTTCGTGCTCGGGATGCGCCTTGCCGAAATTCTTCGCGGTGCCTTCGAGCGGCGTCGTCACGACGTTCCAGCCCGCGCGCCCGCCGCTGATCGTGTCGAGCGACGCGAGCTGGCGCGCGACCGTGAACGGCTCGCTGTACGACGTCGAGATCGTGCCCGCGAGGCCGATCTTCTTCGTCGCGACCGCGAGCGCCGACAGCACGGTGAGCGGCTCGAAGCGGTTCAGGAAGTGCGGGATCGACTTCTCGTTGATGTAGAGGCCGTCCGCGACGAACGCGAACGCGATGCCGGCGGCTTCCGCCTTGCGCGCGATGCCGATCGCGAAGTCGAGGTTGATGCTCGCGTCCGGCGGGTTGCTCGGGTGCCGCCATGCATTCATGTGGCTGCCTGCGCCTTGCAGCATCAGGCCGAAGGGAATCGATCGTCGGGTCGTCATGGGCGCGTCACGCGTTCTGGTCGGGGGAAAGGGAACGAAGGGAGCGGTCGGCCGCGAGGGCCGCCTGCACGGGCGTGATCGACTGCGCGCCGCCGAGCCATTCGGCCGACGCGAGCCGCGCCGCGTAATCGGTCACCGGCGAGTCGATCACGAACGCGTCGACGTCCAGCCGCCGGCTCAGCGCGTCGAGCGCGCGGTGGATGCGCTCGGGCGTATCGGCCAGCACGGTCGGGCGCAACTCGTCGATCCGGTAGTCGGACGCGCCGCTTTGCCGCGCGAATTCGGCCGCGGCCTGCGCGCTCGGCAGGTTGAAGCTCTGGCCGCCGGCGAACTGCAGCTTGAAGATCTTCAGCGGCCCGATCAGTTGCTCGGCCTCCTCGCGGGTCGGTGCGGCGACCGCGTACAGCGCGACGAGCGCTCGCGTGCCGCCTGCGTCGCGGTAGGCGGCGAGCGAGCGTTCGAGGTTCGCGTCGTCGCCGTTGAAGTGCCCCGCGTAGCAGAAGCGCCAGCCGTGGCGGGCGGCGAGCGTGCCGCTGTCGGGCGAGCCGCCGAGCAGGATGCGCTCCGGCGCGTGCGGCGGCACCGGCATCGCGACCGCGCCGGCGAGCGGATGATCTTCGGCGACGCCCCAGCCCAGGAACGCATCGAGTTCGGCGAGCTGGCCCGCGAAGCCGGGCTTCTTCGCCTTGTCGTGAAACCACTGCAGCGCACGCGTCGTCAGCGGCAGCCCGCCGGGCGCCTTGCCGACGCCGAGATCGACGCGGCCCGGCCCGAGCGCGGCGAGCAGCTTGAAGGTTTCGGCGACCTTGAACGGGCTGTAGTGCTGCAGCATCACGCCGCCCGAGCCGACGCGAATGCGCGACGTGTGCGCGAGCAGGTGCGCGACGACGATCTCCGGCGCGGAGCTCGCGAAGCCGGGCGCGCCGTGATGCTCGGCGACCCAGAAGCGCTCGTAGCCGAGCTGTTCGGCGCGCTGCGCGAGGGTCGTCGTGAAGCGCAGCGCGTCGGCGGCGGTCGCGCCGTCGGCGATCGGACTCTTGTCCAGCAATGAAAGCGAATAAGACATGGTGTTCGGCGTTCCTGCGAGGGCGTGATGGGGCGGCGCTCAGCTCTTCGGCAAACCCGGCGGATTCGTGCGCGACTGGTCGATCGCTTCGGACGCGAGGTTCCAGCGCTCGAGGATCTGCTGATAGCGGCCGTTCTTGATCAGCCCGTTCAGCGCGACCGTCAGCGGATCGGCGAGCCCGCTGCCGCGGCGCGTCGCGATCGCGATGTCGGCCGTGCGCGGCCAGCCGCCGCTGATCGCGCCGACGAGCCGCGTCTTGCCTTGCTGCGCGCTCTGGTAGGCGAGCACCGAGTTCACGCTGAACACCGCATCGGCGCGGCCCGACTGCACGGCGACGATCCGCATCGCCTGGTCGTCGTAGTACTGCACCTGCACCGGTTTCAGGCCGTGCGCGACATTCTCGCGGTCCCACGCGAGCAGGATCTTTTCCTGGTTGGTGCCGGCGTCGGTCACGATGCGCAGCCCCGCGACGTCCTTCGGCTCGCGGATCGACTGGATCTTGCTGTCGTTGCGCACGTAGAAGCCGACCTGGTCCTTGCGGTAGGTCGAGAAATCGAACTTCTGCTTGCGCTCCTCGGTGACGGTGACGTTCGAGATCACGGCGTCGACCTTCCCCGATTCGAGCGCGAGCGGCCAGTCGGCCCATGCGAGCGGGACGATCTTCAGCTTGCGGCCGAGGCTGTCGGACACCAGCTGGCCGACGTCCGCGTCGAAGCCGATCACCGTGCGCGCGTCGGTCGCATACGTGCTGATCGGCGGCAGGCTCGGCGCGACGCCGATCGTCAGCGTGCCGGCTTCGGCGAACTTGAACGACGCGGGCACCGCGCGCTCGACGGCCGCATCGGCCGTGCCGCGCGGGCGGCCGCGCTGCTCGGGGCTCAGGTCGAAGGTCGCGGCGGCCGCGGCGATCGCGGTCACGCCGATCAGCGCGGCGGCCAGCGTGCGGAGCGCACGCGGCGTGAAGGGTACGGCTCGTTGCATGGATGCGTCCTTGTTGTGTTGTCGTCGGGAGCGAGGGAGCGGAATCGGATGGCGCGACGCGTTCAGCGCGGCAGCACCGCTTCGGGCAGCGGCGCCCACAGGTCGGCGAGCGTCGACGTGCGCGACGGATCGGCGAGATCCTTGCCGAAGCGCAGGTGGAAATACGCTTCGGGGTCGATCGACGAGTCGAACAGCCGCGTATAGCCGGTGCGGTCGTACAGCGCCCACGCTTCGGGCTGGCGAAAACCGGTGGTCAGGTACACGCGCCGATAGCCTTGTTGCGCGGCACGCAGTTCGAGCGCGTCGACGATCAGGCGCGCGAGCCCCTGGCGGCGCAGGTCCGCGCGGGTCCAGATGCGTTTGAGTTCGGCGGTCTGCGCGTCGTAGCGCTTGAATGCGCCGCCGCCGATCGTCTCGCCGTCGCGCAGCAGCAGCACGAACGCGCCTTGGGGCGGCGCAAACAGCTCGGCCGGGTAGCGCGCGAGTTCGTCGCATGCGGACGCGCGGCTGTCGGGGCGGTACGCGTCGTAGCGCGTCGCGTATTCGTCGATCAGCGCGTCGATCAACGGCTGGGCGCGGACGTCGAGCGGCGTCGTGTCGATGATGCGGTCGTTCGTGGCCATGGGCATCGCGTAGGGCGCGCGATGCGGACGTTCCTGGCGGGGGCGGGGCACATCGCCCGGCCGGTCTGTTCCGTTATCGCGACGCGGTTGTCGTGATGACGGCGGCCGCGGTGCTTCTTGCGCTGCATCCGGCGTGCCGCCGCCGTTTCGAACACGTTAGCGGCGCGGCCGGCAAAGGCGAACGAAGCAATTTCGATAAGGATTTCGCGGGGGGCGTCAGAAGGCTTGCAGGGGGAGTGGGGTGGGGAGGCGATTGACAGTAGTGCAGAGCCGAGTCAGTTAGATGTGTGTGCAATACATACGAATGCCGTGGGTTTGCACGCTGTTATTGCTCGATGTTCTATCGGTATTGCCGATTTGGGGGCGATCAGGTTTGGCAGGAAGCGGCAAAGCAGCCAGAAGGAGTTATACGCCGTCTCGCCGAGCCGGACCTGCGGGCGACCGCTTTGTCTTATGAATCGACAGGAACTTCCGGATTGCCGCTATCGAGACTATGGTTCTCTTCTATCCTGTCCCGCTTCGGGCAGCAGGCGACTTGACGGAATCGTAATACGAAGTGCCAGGGTAGAGCGGGCTCGCCCGGATGTTCCGTGTTTCCCCCTGTCGCATCCATCGAACTAGTCGGCGGATTGCGTACCGCGCTCCTGCAGCCGTGTCGCCAGATCGGGCGCAAGCGCTGCCACGCGTCAACGACGGCCGACGCGTGCGATGCGACACCGGCCACCGCAACGAACCATTTGAAAGGATCGATCATGCCTGCATTGGTGGAAGCGACCAAGGACGCCATCGAAAGCCTCCTGCCCGAGCTCGAAGCGATCTACAAGGACCTGCACGAGCATCCCGAACTGTCGATGCAGGAAGTGCGCACCGCACGTATTGCAGCCGATTATCTCGAAAACGTCGGCTACGACGTTACGCGGGGTGTCGGCGTGACCGGCGTCGTGGCGGTGTTACGCAACGGCGACGGTCCGACTGTAATGTTGCGTGCCGACATGGATGCGCTTCCGATGGCGGAAGCGACCGGATTGCCGTATGCCAGCACGGCGAGGGCGAAGGACGAGGATGGCCTCGAAGTGGGCGTCGCGCACTCGTGCGGCCACGACATGCACGTGACCTGGCTGATGGGTGTGGCGCGCCTGATGGCTGCGCACCGGGACGCCTGGCGCGGAACGCTGATGGCGGTCTTTCAGCCGGGCGAGGAAGTGGCGCGCGGCGCCCGCAGCATGATCGACGACGGCATGGCCGAACGCTTCCCGAAGCCTGACGTGATCCTTGGCCAGCACGTCATGGTTGGCGCGGCGGGCACGGTCGGCTATCGGAGCGGCACGATTCTTGCGGCGGGCGACAGTTTGAAGGTGAGGCTGTTTGGACGCGGTTCGCACGGATCGCAGCCACAAACCTCGATCGATCCGGTCATCATGGCGGCTTCGACGACGCTCCGTCTGCAGACGATCGTATCGCGGGAAATCTCCCCGCGCGATAGTGCGGTGCTGACGATCGGTGCGCTGCAGGCGGGAACGAAAGAGAACATTATCCCCGACGACGCGACGCTCAAGCTCAACATGCGCACATTCGACGAAGACGTGCGCGAATACATGCTGGGTGCGATCCGTCGCATCTGTTGCGCGGAATGCATGGCTTCCAACGCACCACGCGAGCCCGAATTCACGACGCTCTCGAGCTATCCGCTGACGATCAACGACGCGCAGACAAGCGAGCGTGTGCGGGAGGCATTCGAAGCGCACTTTGGCGAGCGCGCCTACGAAACGCCCCCGGCAGCAGCGAGCGAGGACTTCAGCGTTTTCGGGCGCGAATGGGGCGTGCCATATGGGTTCTGGTTCATCGGCGGGACCGATCCGGATACATTTGGAAAGGCGTTGGCGGAGAAAAAGCTCAACGAGATTCCCAGCAACCATTCGCCGAAGTTCGCGCCGGTACTCGACCCGACGCTGCGTACGGGGCTGGAAGCGATGCTATGCGCGGCAGGGGCGTGGCTCGACAAGCGAGATGCATCGGCGTGACTTCGCACGCCGGCACGGTGACCATGCGTCGAATCCACGTACAGCACGAAGTTTGATAACTTTGAGGCAAGCCCGATTTCTGTCCCGTTCTTCGTTGGAAAATCCCGGCTCTTCAGGGCGGGCCGGATCGGTCCGATCGGTGCACTGACGGGCTGCTACGTCTCTGCCTGAGCGGGCGCAGCTCCGCGGTCGCCTGCGCGCAGGCCCGCAACCATCTCGTTCAGCCAGTTCACGACAAGCGCGGTATAGGCACGTTGGCTGGGATCATCCGATAGTCCATGGTCCGCACCGTCGATGATCCGGTACGTGAGCGAATGGGCTTGCAAAAACGCCTGCAGATAGCTGGCGATCACGGTATGCGGCACGATCTCGTCGTGTTCCGATTCGACGAGCAGCACATCGCCTCGAAAGCGGGCCGCCGCACGCAACGCCCGATTTTCCGACGCTGGCACGGTGCGTTTGCGATACGCGACGAGATCATGTTCGACATGCAAGGCGCGCTTCGGCGTGTTCCATCCTTCGTCGAGGTAAAGCGCTGGTACGCGCAGACCCAGCCAGCGCACTGGGCGCAGTTCCGTCAGGATGGCTGCGAGATAGCCTCCGTAGCTGCTGCCGATCACTGCAACCGCATCGCGATCGATCAATGGATGTGCAACGAGCGTATCGTAGGCGGCCAGCAGATCCTGCAGGTTGGTTTCCCGGGTCACGTTTTGTTGTTCGTCCTGCGTACGCCCATGTCCCGTCAGATCGAAGGTCAGGCAAACGCAGCCGAATGCCGATGCCTGCCGGGCGCGCTCGAGATACTGTTCCTGATTGCCGCCCCAGCCGTGCACGAAAAGAATGCCCGGCACCGTTGTCTTCGGAGCGAGCAGGGTCCCGTCCAGGTAACCGTTCTCGACCTTGATCCGCACGCCATAACGCTCCGCTGTCATATGCCGTTGCTCCCTTGGGAGGTATTACGATCCACCGTGTAGTACTTCGTGATGGCTCCCGCTTGCGGATCGACGCCTCGATAGATGACGCAGGCGCCATCAGGCACCTGCACATCGCCTCCGTAAATCTCACGCGTCGACGCACGCACCGCATGCACCCGAGGATCTGCCCTGAACATTCGCAACGCGCCAAGCTCGGCGCCCGTTGCGCCGCCGATCCGCCACGACTGCTCGAGTACCCCGCAACGGCGCACGCCTTGTGCATCGATGCCCCAGGCGACGTCGTAGTTGCGTCTCGATGCAAAAAAACCGGCGTAGTCGTTTTGCACGGCAGCATCGAATGCGCGCGCCTTGGTAATCGCCTCCTGGACATCGCTTGTGACATCGAGCTGCATAAGCAGGTCGAAGCCACCATGCACGACGACCAGGTCTGTGCCGCCATAGACGTGGTGGCCATGGTTATTGACTGTTAGATGCTGCACGCCATAGTAGCTCGCGACCAGATCGTCGAGCGTCACCTGACCGACGCTCAGCGTCTCAATGCTATCCAACTGCCTTTCGACGACGATGCCTTCGGCTCGCAGCGCCGCGTCACCAAGCGCGTCGAGTTCTGCTTCCAGTTCGTCCATGTCGGCGACGAGTGACTGTCCTGCTCCGCCGACCCCATAAGGGCGCTTGATCCGTACGCGGCCCTCCTGCCAAAGCATGCGCGCCGCGTTGCAGGCATCGACCCGCGAAAATGCCGCGTAGCCCGGCAGGACCAGCGAACCAATGTGCTCGCCGAATACGCGTGACCAGCCCGGCGGCGAGGCCTGCGCGTCATCAGGCAGCGCATGTGCGATCAGCTTCGTCGCGACAAACGCAAACGGCACGACGCCGCCGAACAGATAGCGCTCGGATCGCACGCCAAGCTTGCGCGCTTGCGCCAACGTCAGCGTATCGTCGGGGACCAGATATCGATGCGCGGGGTACGCATGCTTTTCATCGAACTCGCCCGCCAGTGCCGTGCCCTTGAGCTCAGCGATCTGTCGGGCGAGCGCCCAGAGCGTGCCGACGTCGTGGCCGGATTGAACGGATTTGCGTTGCCCACGATAGACGAGGACGACGGGCAGCGCCGGTGTCGCAGGAGATGAACGCATCTTCAAGTTGTCCTCCCCGCGTCGTGGCGCAATGATTGGGGATTCGTTGCTATGCGAGGGCATCATCGGTCGATGCCGATCCTTGCACAGAGCAAGGCTTGTGCCTTTGTCTATCCGACAATCGTTTGTCTGCGCGGGGCAGCGAGTCGAGCGTGCTGCGGCTCTGTCGCGCTACTGGAAAATTCGTCGGATCGTTGGAGGAAGACGCATGTTGTTGATCTTCCAAATGTCTACGTGTAGCGCCGAGCGATCGCCGTCCGGTCTGGCCAACTCCACGCACATCACCCGATGACCCGCGCCGGCGTCGACGCCTCCGCCAGCTGAAACAGGCAATCGCCGCGCTGCACCTGCGCGGGCACGCGCTTGCACACCACCTCACCGTCGCCCTTGAAGCGATGCAGCACCGGTTCGCGCAGCGGCGTATCGGGAAAGTGCACCCACGCGGCCGGCTGGCCGGCCTTCACCTGGTCGCCGAGTTCGGCGAGCGGTTCATACAGCCCGCGTTCGTACGCGTAGACGAAGTGGCGATCGCCGTCGACGCGCAGGAAGCGCGTGACGGTCGGCGGCGCATCGGGCACGAGTTCGCCGTGCAGCAGGCCGATGTAGCCGAGATAGTGCAGCAGCCCGTGGCGGCCGAGCCGGATCAGCGACGGATCGGCCATTCCCGCACCGCCGAGTTCGGTCACGATCGAAATCGCGCCCTGCCGGCGCGCGGCCGAGGCCGAATGCACCGGGTTCGGCGCGTGTAGCAGCGCGTTCGGCAATCCGAACGCGACGAGCAGCCCGTTGAGCTTCGCCGCTTCGTCGTCGTCGAGCGGGTCGATCGCGAGCATGTTGCCGCCCTGGTACAGCAGCGAGCTGCCGCCCGAATGCAGGTCGACCAGATACTGCGCGCGCGACAGCAGCGCATGCTCGATGTAGTGGGCGATCATCTGCGTCGGCGTGCCGGTCGGGTTGCCGGGAAAGCTGCGGTTCAGGTTGCCTTCGTCGAGCGGCGACACGCGCAGGCCCGCGTCGGCCGCGGGGAAATTGGCCATCGGCAGCAGGATCAGCTGCCCGGTGACGCTCTCCGGGTCGATCTCGCGCATCAGCTGCGACACGATGATCTGGCCTTCGTATTCGTCACCGTGGTTGCCGGCCATCACGAGCGCGACCGGGCCGTCGCCGTTGCGGATCGACGCGATCGGGATCGGCAGCCAGCCGTACGCGGAGCGATGCACGGAATGCGGAAGGCGCAGATAGCCCGCATGCTTGCCTTGCGCATCGAGATCGATTTCGCAGTGGATGGGATTTCGGTGTGAGGAGGAGGCGGTCATGGCGACATCGTTCGGAGAACGGGAATCCGCCATCTTATCGGGAAACGACCGCCGCGCGGCGCGCGGTGCGGCCGAGGTCGGGCGCCGTCAGGCGGCCCGTGCGCGAACGCGCGGCAAGCGCAACCGGAGCAGCCGCGCGCGATGTTGCAGCGCTGAAACGCATGCCGGCGTGCGGGGCGGCCGCCTGCGCACGCCGCGTGGCGCGTCAGCCCCTTGCCGCGACGGGGCCGGCGCGCGAGCGCGTCAGCGGCCCGATGTTTCAGCCTCGATACGGCCTTCTTCCCACAGCGTCCAGAAACGGCTGCCGGCGCGATACGGATTCGCGCGCCGCGCCGCATGGTCGGTGACGCCCTGGCGAAACGCGCCGTACAGCGTCAGCGGCGGATTGTCGACGCACGCGGCTTCACGCGCTGCGGGCATGCGGCGCTCGGAAACGAGCCGCCGGATCAGCGAGGCACCGTCGATCACGTCCGGTTGATCGATCGTTTCCGCGCGGCTGAGGACTTCGACGGTATTCATGAGTGGCCTCCCTGACATCCTGTTTCCTGGTCAAGGAGCAATAAGAGTGCCAGCCATCAAATGCCGCGCGCCGTCGCGATCGTGCGGGCTTCTGCAGCGAACGCTACCCGCGGCGCGCGCCGATGTTACGGAACACGTCACGTGACATGGGCGGCCGCGGCGGAACATCTGCGCGCACGCGTCGAACCATGCAAGGCGTTTCCGGAATGAATCGCGGGAAGCGAACGGGCAAGCCGGACAGCGCGGTGGCCGCCGACGGGAACGAGCGCGCGCTCAGCTCGCGGTCGCGGGCGTCACGCGGCTGCTTCCGGCCGAATAGAAGCGGTAGATCCCCTTGCCGGCCGACTTCGCGTCGTACAGCGCGCTGTCGGCCTGCCGGATCAGTTCGTCGGGCGAGCCGTGCCCGTCGTCGAGCGCGATGCCGATGCTGATCCCGAAGACGACGGTCTCGCCGATCGACAGCGTGTACGGCGCCGAGATCTGCCGGATGATCCGCGCGGCGAGGGCCGAGCACGCCTGCATGGTGGTTGCGTCGAGTGCGACGATGAACTCGTCGCCGCCGACCCGCGCCGCCAGTTCGCCGGGCGGCAGCGTCTTGCCGAGCCGCTCGGCGACCTGCATGAGCACTTCGTCGCCGGCCTGGTGGCCGAAGCGATCGTTGATCGCCTTGAAGCCGTCGAGGTCGAGATACATGACGGCGAGCGCGGGGCTCGGCACGTGCGGCAGGTGCGGCCGGTGCGCGAGCATCCGTTTGAGTTGCGCATGCAACTCGTGGCGGTTCGGCAATCCCGTCAGCGCGTCGTGTCGCGCGAGGTGCCGGATATGCTGCTCAGTCTGGCGGCGCGCGGTGACGTCCTCAACGATGATCACCGCGTTGCCGTCCGGCACGCGGTGGCGCGTGAGTTCGAGCTGGCGGCCGTCGGCGAGCGCGATGTCGAGCGGCTCCGGTTCGTCATGGTTCAGCCAGAGGTCGCATTGCACGGCGAGACTGGCGCCGTCGGGATCGGTGCGCGCGTTCGCGCCGAGCGCCGCGACGACGTCTGGCAGCGGCGTGTCCAGCATGATCTCGCGCGGCGAGCCGAACAGTTGCGCGGTGCGGCGGTTCGCGACGATCACGCGGCTTTCGCCGTCGATCATGCACAGGCCGTGCGGCATGTAGGTGAGGGCGGCGTCGAAGCGCGCGACGAGCTCGGCGTTGCGCTGGCGTGCGGCGATCAGCGCGACCAGCACGCGGTAATGGCGCTCGACGACCGTGCGCATGGCCGCGAGATAGATCACGAGCGGCGGCAGCAGCAGCCATGCGCCGGGCCGCTGGACCAGCAGCGCGCCGACGCCGATCGGCACGACGCCGAGCGTGACCTGCGTCATCGCGAGCCGCGGCAGCGCCGAATTGCGCGACGCGATCCCGCCGAACACGCCGCCCGCGACCATCACCGCCAGCGTGCCGAGCTCGACGTCGGGCGCATCCACGCAGCCCATCACGCCGAGGCCGAGCACGAAGCACGCGGCGAGCGACACGGGCGCATAGCGCCGTGCCCAGTATTCGGCGCGATCGTCGCCGGCGGCACGACGTACCGCATATGCACGTGCGATCGCGAGCCGCGCGGCGAGCAGGCCGACGTCGACGACGAGCCACACGAAACACCAGAGTTGTTGCAGCCGGAACAGCGCGATCGCCGCGACGAACGCGCTGGCGAGGCCGGACAGCGCCATCGGACGCACGTCCTCGAACAGCGTGACGAGCATCGACGGGCGCAGCGCGGCCGTCACGTAGTGATCGCCGCAGGGGGGCGTGGCGAGAAGGGCGTTCAGGAGGCGTGCCTTGACTGCCATGGCTATTTTGACCTCGACACGATGCGGTGCATCGCCGGCCGCCCCGCCCGGCACGGGGCGGGATGACCGGCGAACCGGATGCGCACGACATTACCATGAAACATCGGCCGCGCGTGCCGTGCGGGGACGTCGGCGCATCGTCGTCAATCTCGTCCGCGCGCGTCTTGCGGATTCGCCGATGCACACGCAGGATCGTTGCCGACGGAACGATCTCGGGCAGCCGCGCGCGGACCGGTTTCAGCGCGCGCCGCACGGGGCCGCCGATGGCGCACGATCGGCCGGCAGCCATCGATGCGGCCGGCGCGACACTGCGCAGTCGCACGCGTGTGCCGCCCGCGACCGCGCGCCGCAGCTCGTCCGAATCCCGTTATAAGAAATCCAATAAGCAATTCATGCGAGAAATACTATAGGCGATATATCAAAAACAATGCCAGAATGCGCGCCGCTCCGAACGCCGCGACACCCGATCGCCGTCCGAGCCGCATCAGGAGGTTCCCCCCAATGAAAAACCACGGCCTGTCACGGCGGGGTTTTCTGAAAGCCAGCGTGCTGGCGGGCGTCGCGGTCTACGTCGCGCCCATCGGCAGCCGCGCGTTCGCGGCGCTCTTCGAAGAAAAACTCCTCACCCCCGTCAAATGGGATAGCGTCACCGGCATCCCCCAATTCCGCATCGACGGCATCGCGAAGGTCACGGGCTCGAAAGTATTCGCCCGCGACGTGCGCGCGGCCGACATGCCGCACTGGCCGCAGCAGCAGTCGCACGCGCTGATCCTGCGCGTCACGCAGGCCGACCGCACCTACGAGGGCTTCGACCTGTCGCTGCTCGGCGACGAGCTGAAGCCGGACCGCGTGGTCACGGCCGACGATCTCGCGCGCGACGGCGTCGCGTTCCCGGCGTTCTACGGCGACGACATGCTGCTGCCCGCCGGCAAGACGCCCGCGTATCTCGGCCATGCGGTCGCGATCCTCATCTACCACGACTTCGCGCGCTTCCGCTTCGCGAAGAACGCGCTCAAGTTCCGCGACGACGTGATCCGCTACGGCGCGGTCACGGGCCCGCTCGAGCGCGATCCGTGGGGTACCTTCCGCTACGTGCGGGTGGGCGGCAAGACGGCCTACGACGAGGATGTCTATTCGAGCCTGAAGGACGCGCCGATCTTCCCGAGCATGATGCGCAAGCACCTGCCGGTCTGGCCGGACGGCAAGGAGCACGGCAAGCTCGACGAGCAGGGGATGTTTCTCGCCGGCCAGATCGCTAGCGAGCTCGACCATCCGTCGGCCGACTGGCTCGTGTTCGACCGCGAGTACAACACGCAGTCGGTCGACACCGCCGCGCTCGAACCCGACAACGCGAACTGCTGGTACGACGCCGCGACGCAGTCGCTGCACCTCGTCGTGCCGACCCAGTCGCCGCTCGAAGTGTCGGAAAACGCGGCCGCGATGGTCGCGAAATGCCGCTTCCCGGTGAAGAAGCTGTTCGTGCATCCGTGCTACACGGTCGGCTACGGTTCGAAGGATCACTTCAACGTGCCGTTCTATGGGCTCGTCTGCGCGCTGTACGCGGACGGCCGCCCCGTGCGGTTCGCGAACGACCGCTACGAGCAGTTCCAGACGTCGCTGAAGCGTCATGCGTTCAGGATGCGTTACCGGATCGCGGTCGACCGCAACACGGGCCTGCTGCAATCGTTCAAGGGCGACTTCGAGGCGAACGGCGGCGGGCGCTCGAATTTCTCGCCGTCGGTGGCGATGGTCGGCGCGACGGCCGCGCAATCGATCTACTACTTCCCGAAGAGCGACCTCGCGGCGGTCGCGATCGCGTCGCGCGCGATCGATGCCGGCTCCGCCCGCGGCTACGGCACGCTGCAGAGCATGGCCGCGACCGAGATGGCCGTCGACGAGATCGCCGCGCAACTGAACCTCGATCCGATCGAGTTCCGCCTGCGCAACGCGCTGCGTTCGGGGATGAAGAACACCCAGGGCGCGATTCCCGCCGGCGCGCTGCGCGTCGACGAAGTGCTGGAACGCGCGAGGCAGCATCCGCTGTGGACGCGTCGCGCGGCGCGCAAGGCCGAATTCGAGGCCGCGAACCCGGGCAAGCGCTACGGTGTCGGCTTCGCGTGCGTGCAGAAGGACTTCGGCACGGGCGCCGAGGCATCGTTCGCGAAGGTCGAATTCGACGAGCACGGCAAGGTGTCGCTGCAACACACGGCGGCCGAGATCGGCACCGGAATGTCGACGTCGCAGGCCGTCGCGGTCGCGAAGTGGCTCGGCCGCCCGGCGACCGAGGTGCGCGTCGCGGTGACCGAATGGCCCGACCTGCCGGTCGAGACGAGCGGCGATCCGTACCTGATGTCGCAGGCCGACCAGGATCGGCTGAGCGCGAATCCGCGCTGGTCGCCGGGCTATGCGTCGCCGTCGAGCGCGACCAACTCCGCGTACTACTTCACGCACAGCACGCGCGAGGCCGCGCGCGCGGTGTTCCGCTACGGACTGTGGCCGGCCGCGATGTCGATCTGGACGCGCGGCCTCGGCGGCGGCCAGGCCGCGCCGTACACGATCCGCATCGAGGACGCGCGCTGGGTCGACGGCAAGCTGAGCGCCGACGGCCTCGAGCCGCTGACGTTCGAGCAGCTCGCGAAGCAGGCGCATGCGCTCGGCCTGCCGACCGGCGCCGTCGTGCACGTGTTCAACCGCTGGCAATGGACCGACGCCGAGTTCGACGTGGGCGGCGCGGTCGAGCGCCTGCCGATCGACGGGCTGTCGCTGCGTGTCGGCGCGCCGAAGACGGGCGCCGACGGCCCGCTGCCGGGCACCGTCGCGCCGGCCGGCGCGACCGCGCTGCGCGGCACGCTGGCGCCGACCGCGAACGGCTATCGCGTGCTGGACCGCAAGCGCGTGTTCATCCCGCCGACGAGCCGCAACAACGCGGCCGTCACGTACTACACGGCGGTCGGCACGCTCGTCGAGCTGGCCGTGCACGAAGCGACCGGCAAGGTCGAGCTGCTCACGCATCACTCGATCATGGAGTGCGGCAACCAGATCTCGCCGCAGCTCGTGTCGGGCCAGCTGCAGGGCGGCCTTGCGATGGGCATCGGCCATGCGCTGCACGAGTACCTGCCGCTCTACGAAGACGGCCCGGGCAACGGCACGTGGAACTTCAACCGCTACCAGCTGCCACGCGCGACCGATGTCGCCGTGTGGTCGCAGACGGGCGACATCCTGCCGCCGCTGTCCGAGACCGATCCGCCGAAGGGCGTCGCCGAAGTGGTGATGATCCCCGTCGTCGGCGCGATCGTGAACGGCATCGCGCACGCGATCGGCCATCGTTTCACCGACTTGCCGGTGACCCCGCAAAAGATTCAGGAGGTGCTCGCATGACGACCGCCCAAACCGCCGCGTCGGCCGCGAGCGCCAGCGCGGCCGCGACCGCCGCGTCTGCGCCGAACGCGGCTTCGGCCGCGCCGGCATCCGCATCCGCCGCGGTGCCGGCTGCATCGGCTGTATCCGCTGCCGCTCCGGCCGCCGTCGAGCGTCCGCTCGTGCGCTTTCAGCAGAAGCCGCTGTCATTGAAGATCAACGGCAAGTCCGTCGGCCCGATGCAGGTGCCCGAGGGGCTGATGATGATCGAGTTCCTGCACGAGTACGCGGGCCTCACCGGTTCGCGGCTCGGCTGCGGGCAGGGCATCTGCCACGCATGCGTCGTGATCGTCGACAAGCCGGACGGCACGAGCGAGGAAATGCGCACCTGCATCACCGGCGCGCACTTCTTCCACGGCCGTTCGATCCGCACGATCGAAGGCCACGCGAAGCGCAACGAAGCCGGCGAAGTGGTGGAACTGTCGCCGATCCAGCAGAAGTTCCTCGAGCACTTCAGCTTCCAGTGCGGCTACTGCACGCCGGGTTTCGTCAACGCGGCGACGGTGCTGATCGAGCGGCTGGCGCGCGAGCCGGTCGCGAAGGCCGACGTCGAGCGCACGATCACCGACGCGCTGAACGCGCACCTCTGCCGCTGCACGGGTTACGTCCGCTACTACCAGGCCGTGAAGGACGTGATCCTGACGACGCCGGGACTCGTGAAGGACGCCGCATGAAACGCACATTCGCCCACCGTGCCGCGCAGGCCGCGGGCCTGCCCGCGCTCGCGGCCGCCTGCGCGCTGCTGCTCGCCGCCTGCGGCGGCCACGACGCCCCGGCCTCGAACGCGGCTTCCGGCGCGCCCGGTGCCGACCCGGTCGCGCGCGGCCGCTATCTCGTCAAGGCCGCCGACTGCGCGGCGTGCCACACCGCGAAGGACGGCGCGCCGTTCGCCGGCGGGGCGCCGCTCGAATCGCCGTTCGGCACGTTCTACGGTTCGAACATCACGCCCGACAAGGATCACGGGATCGGCAGCTGGAGCGCGGACGACTTCTACGCCGCGCTGCACGACGGCAAGGCTCCGGCCAAGCGGCTGTATCCGTCGATGCCGTACACGTCGTACCGGCAGCTCACGCGCGCCGACAGCGACGCGATGTACGCGTACCTGAGGACCGTGAAGCCGGTCGCGCAGGAAAACCGCGCGCACGCACTCGAGTTCCCGTACAACCTGCGCTTCGGCATGGTGTTCTGGGACATGGTGTTCCTGCAGGACAGCCTGCCCGACGCGTCGCGCGGCCAGTCCGCCGACTGGCAGCGCGGCCGCTACCTGGCGGGCGCGCTCGGCCACTGCGCGGAATGCCACACGCCGCGTGCGTTCACGGGCCAGCTCGACGGCGCGAAGCCGTTCGCGGGCGCGGCGCTCGGCCGCGTGGCCGCACCGGACATCACGCCGGCCGGCCTCGCCGCGCGCGGCTGGACGGGCACCGACCTGCAGACGTTCTTCGGCGTCGGCATCGCGCCGCAAGGCTCGGCGTTCGGCGAAATGTATCCGGTCGTGCACCTGAGCACGCAGTACCTGGCGAAGGACGACCTGCGCGCGCTGTCCGTGTACCTGCTCGGCGATACGCCGCCGGCACCGCAGCCGGTGAAGCCGGTGTCGGCCGACGCCGCGCAGCTCGCGGCCGGCCGCTCGGTGTATCTCGCGGTGTGCGCGGGCTGCCACGGCTTCAACGGCGAAGGCAAGCCGCACGTGGCGGTGCCGATGAACGGCAATTCGACGCTGCGTCAGAGCGACGCGCGCAACCTGCTGGTCGCGATGCTCGACGGCGTCGACGAGCAGAAGTTTGCCGGCTACGAAAACCTGCAGCCGATGCCGGGTTTCGCGCACACGCTGAGCGACGACGAACTCGCGCAGCTCGCGAACTACCTGCGTGCGACATGGGGCGGACAGCCCGCGAGCGTCACGCCGGCCGACGTGAAGGCCATGCGTTGAGCCGTCGAGCGGCAGGGCGGGGCGTCGCGCGCAACGCAGCCGGTTCCCGGCCGTGTTCCCGCGCGATGCCTCGCCCGATTCCGGGAGGCGGTGTTTCAGTAGCCGCCGCCTCCTCCGCCGCCACCACTACCCCCTCCGTTGCCGCCCGCGCCGCCGTAGCGGCTCATGCCGGATCCTTGCGACATCCCGCCGCCCGACGACGTACATCCCGCCGACAGCACCAGCATCAGCGCCGCGACGAGCGCCGCGGCCAATCTTGCCGATTTCATTTCACTCTCCTTGGACCGCGCAGGCCGCGCGGCAGGGCGGTTCGCGTGAACCGGCGACCGCGCGATGACGAAACGTCTCCGCCAGGCGGTTTATTCCATGTTTTTTGGGTATCGGCGCGTCGCGGCATATAGCGACACGAATCGGCGCGCGGGGCGCACGCGCGTCGGGCGGCGCCGTGCTCGCGCAGCGGCGCACGCGCTCACACGAGCACGAGCACGCGCACGCAGCCGGGGCGCCCCGGCGATTCGCCGCATGACAGTAACGGGGGACGGGGGCCGGAATGTCGCCGTCGCGGCGGCATCCGGTCAACGATAGACGAGATCGGCGCGGCGGTTCTGCGCCCACGAATCTTCGTCGTGGCCGAGCGCGACCGGCTTTTCCTTGCCGAGGCTGACCGCTTCGAGTTGCGTGGCCTGCACGCCCAGCGTTTCGAGCGCGCTCATCACGGCTTGCGACCGGCGTTGGCCGAGCGCGAGGTTGTATTCGGACGTCCCGCGTTCGTCGGTGTTGCCCTGGATCAGCACGCGGCGCGACGGATGGCTGCGCAGGTAGTCGGCGTGCGACTGCAGCAGCGTCTGGTATTCCGGCTTCACGGAGTACTGGTCGAAATCGAAGTAGACGCTGCGCTTCGCGAGCGGGCTGTTCGGATTGTTCAGGTCGTCGGCCGCCACGGTGGCGACCGCTTCGCTCGATGGCGCCGGCGCCATCTCGGCATTCTCGGGTGTTTTCGCCGCGTGGTGGCAACCCGCCAGCAGCGCGAACGCCGTCATGACCGCAAATCGGTTCGTTTTGCTCATCGTGCGTCTCCTGCGGTTGACTTGCATGGAAAGCGTGGTGGGGCGATCTGCCGCGTTACGCATGCGGCGAGACGAGATGAAAGCGCCGGCTTCCGTGCGCGATGCGCTTTCGTAAGCCGGCGGCGTGCCAGATGAAAGATTGTCTCGGCCGGACGCCGACGCACCGCGCCGCTGCAACAAGATTAGGAAAAATGTCACAGCGTGACCAGTTTCTCGGTCTTTTTTGCGCGGAAACGACGCAGCACGCATTCTTGCTTGCGCGAACGCACGCAGCATGCGCCCTTCCGGTGCGGGCGTGTCGCGCGTCGCCGGCGCGCTCAGGACTTGTTGGCGCCCAGCCGATATTCCGATGGCGCAATGCCCATCCAGTCCCGGAATGCGCGTCGAAACGCCCGGTCACTCTTCATCCCGATCCGCGCTGCAATGTCGGCCAGGTGCATATCGGTGGAGGCGAGCAGGTGCTGCGCGGCCTCGAGCTGACAAAGCGCGCGCAAGTCTCCGTACGAGCAGTGTTCGGCTCGCAGGCGCCGACGCAGCGTCGCCGTGCTCATGTGGAATAGCTGAGCCACGGTTTCGCAGTTGGGTGCGTCCCCTCGGTGCTGCAGCGCGTCGAGTAACAGCAGGCGCACTTGATCCGATAATTTGAATTCGGGAATCGCTGCCAGACCGAAATCGAATGGAAAGTAGTCGATGATGGCTTCCAGCTCGGAATACGAACGGACCACCTTATGGTTCAGCAGACGAGCAGGGAAGCTGAACGAGTTGACCGGCTGATCGAAGCGCAGCGGTGCGTCGAACACGTCGATCAGTTGATGCAACGGATCCGGTGGCGGATACGCGAGCGCCACTTCCTTCAGATTCAGCGGGCGGCCGATCAGCCAGGAAAACAGCTGATGGTAGAAATAGAGGCCGGTAAGATCGACCAGTAGCGCGGCATGGTCGCGGCTGCCACGCCGGGTTTCCATCGTGAACTGCGCCGTCGCACCATACTCGACCGTCGCCAGCCGGCCGCCGCGTTCCTCCATGGCTTCGTTGAATCGCGCCGCTCGTTCTACCGCGTTCCCTAAAGTCGAGCAGTGAATCACGCAGTAGCACAGCATGTTGACCGCGAGGATGCCAAGCGGCCGATGCCCGTCGCGCTCGCAGCACCATGTTTCCAGCGTGCCGATGCCATGTCGATACAGCCGCGAAAACTCCGGTGTCGGCAATGCGGCCACCACGCCCTTCAGCACGGCATCCAGTGGCGTGTTGATTCCAGCGCTTCGCCACAGTTCGGGCAGCACGTCGTCGCCCATTTTCCTGAGCTCATCGAGCAAGGGCTGGGCATAACCGATCGGAATCGTGTTCGAAAATTCGCGCTTGTGCATGATGGCCTCATGTCTGAACGGCACATCGAGCTTGTGCTGGCCTGGCATACGCGTCAAGCATTGATCGTTTTTGTCCGGTCGATTGCCTGTTTCCAGCCTTGGTTGGTGGTTCGCACTGTCATTAAATGGCACCTCATATCTCGACCAGGCTCGGTGCCGATATCGCCATCGACGCCCCTGATCATCGTGAGGAGACTGACATGGTGTACTACGACCCCTACGACCGGGAACTGATGAAAAATCCTTGGGACGCGTATCGCCAATTGCGCGATGAGGCTCCCGCCTATTTCATGGAAAAGTACGATGCGTGGGTGCTGTCACGCTTCGACGATATTCAGAAAGCCTCGCTCGATCGGGAGAACTACACGGCGAAAGCCGGTATCGCCACGGGCAATCTGTTGCAGAAGCGCTTGATCCCGGACAGCAGTACGTTCATGTCGATGGACCCGCCCGAGCATACCGGCTTTCGTAAAGCGGTTGCCTCCGCGTTCCGTCCGACCGAGGTACAGGCGCGGCTGCCGGCGTTCATCGCCGAGCGCATCGAGACATACGGCGCACCGTTGCTGAGCCAACGGGAATTCGATGCGGTCAAGGCGTTTGCGTTACCGGTCGCGACGGACGTCGCGGCGCACCTGACCGGCATTCCGCTCGAGGACGGACCGATGCTGGTGAAGTGGGTCGAGGTGTTCGAGCCGTTCTTCCACGACATTCCCCCGCAGGGTACGTCGGATACGTCGGCGACCAGCGCCGACGCCGCCGGAGGCCAGTTGATCGACTACTTTCTGCGACTGGTGGACCGTCACCGCAAGCAAGGTCCGTCGCCCGAGAACGTGATCGGGATGCTGCTTCTGGCGGACATCGACGGGCACCGCCTGGACGACCTGACGGTCGCGCAAAACGCGCTGCCGCTTTTCATCGGCGGGATGGAGACGTTCCCCAAGCATTTCGGCAGTCTGTTGTACTGGCTGGCCGAGTTTCCCGAGCAGCGCGCCAAGGTCGCGAGCAATCGCGCGCTGTGCGGGAAAGCGGTCGAGGAGGCCATGCGCTTCGATGCGCCCGCCCCGATGCTTGGACGCCGGGCGGTGAATGCCGTGACGTGGCATGGCCACACGATTCAGCCTGGTCAGGCGGTGATGTTCCTTTATCAGGCCGCGAATCGCGACGACCGAATTTTCGAACGTCCGGATGAATTCGACGTCGAGCGCTCATCCATACCGCAGGTTGCGTTTGGATCGGGTATCCACGTATGTCTGGGCATGCATGCGGCTCGGATCGAAAGCCGAATGATGCTCGAATGGTTGCTGAGCCACGCCCACGACTACAAGGTGGACAAAACCCGAGCCGTACGTGGCCTGCTCGCGGGCATGCATGGGTTCCGCAGTCTCTTCATCGAGGTATGAGCATGAGTCGGGTAGCGCGTGCGTACCACATCGAGCACTACGGCACGATCGACGGCATCCGGATACGACAGCATGATCGACCGCGGCCCGGAGCCAACCAGGTTCTGGTTCGTGTGCGCGCCAATGCGTTGAACTATCGCGATCTTCTGGTCATGCGTGGCATTCCGGTTGGCGCAGATCTGCCGCCGGGGAGAGTGCCGTTGTCGGATGGCGCCGGCGAGGTCGTCGAGGTCGGGGAGAACGTGACGCGCGTTCGTGTAGGCGAGCGCGTTGCCGCGATCTTCCGTCAGGACTGGATCGACGGTGATTACCGGCACGAAGGCGCGCAGACGGACCTCGGCAGCGGCATCGACGGGATGCTTGCTGAATTTGTCGTCCTGGACGAGCAAGGCCTGGTACGCCTGCCGTCGCATCTGTCCTATGAGGAAGGCGCGACGCTTCCAACCGCCGGTGTGACGGCATGGATGGCTATCGTCGGCAAGGGACAGGTGACAGTAGGAGACACAGTGGTGCTGCAGGGAAGCGGCGGCGTTGCGGTGTTCGCGTTGCAGTTCGCAAAGCGCCTCGGCGCCCGAGTCATCATGACCACGTCAAGTGCTGAAAAAGGCGAGCGGCTGAGCGCATTGGGCGCGGACGAAATCGTCAACTACAAGGCATGCCCCGATTGGGCGGACGAGGTCCCGCGACTGACGGACGGTCGCGGCGCCGACGTCGTGGTCGACAGTGGCGGTGGAGGAACGCTCGCCAATTCGTGTGCGGCTGCGCGCATCGGTGGAAGGCTCGTCTTGATGGGATTGCTTGCTCAAGGCGAGGAGGCCGGTACCGTATCCGAGTTGTTCTATACGATGTTCGTGCGTGATCTGACCGTCGTCTCGGTACACGCAGGCAGCCGGACAAATTTCGAAGCGATGAACCGAGCCATCGAGCAGCATGGCCTTCGCCCGATCATCGATGAGCGCTTTCCGTTCGGGCGCGCGCCTGACGCATATCGGTATCTGCAGAGCCAGGCGCATCTCGGCAAGGTGGTGATCGGGCATGACGGATAGGCTGGTCGTTGGGAGACCCCCGCAACCGATCACACGCTCGGCAAATCGATCCATGTGCGCGGATCGCCGTGTTTGATTCCCCACGGCTTCGTGCCGCACACGCTTGATGGCGTGTGCGGCTTCCTTTATTGGATCGTCGTTGTGTAGCCGGAGAAGGCGGATGACTGCCTTCAGGTGATATGCGTGACCCGCACCTTCCGGTGCGGGCGTATCGCGCGTCGCCGGCACACTCAGAACTTGTGCCGCAGCCCGAGCGCGACCACGACCTGGTTGCTGTTGGCTGACGGCGTCATGGTCCAGACGGTCGCGTTGAACGCGGGGTTGCCGTTGCCGCCGCTCACGCTTTGATAGACGGCTTCGAGATACGCGTCCGTGCGCTTCGAGAACGCGTAGTCCGCCTGCGTGACCACCTGGTTCCATTTCGGGCGCGTCTGGCCCGTGCGCGTGTCGAAACGGCCCATCGTGTATGTGTACGCAGCGGCCACGCTGAACGCCGGCGTGACGAAGTAGCGGCCGTCGACCGTGAAGTTGTCGAACACGAGCGATTCACCCTTCAGCGTGGTGATGCCGCTGCCCTGGAGCACGCCGCTCACGCCGTCGGTGGCCGAGTGCGACCATGCGGCACCGACCGAATGCGGGCCGAACGCATAACGGCCGGCCAGCGCCCAGATCTGCTGGTTGCCGCCCGTGATCGTCGCCGAGCCGTCGAGCGTGCTCAGTGCGCCGTCCGGATTCGGCGCGTTGCGGTCGCGGCTGATCTTCAGGTAACCGGCGCCGAGCTTCAGCGGCCCGTTCGCATACCCGAGCCCCGCGCTCCACACGGCGTTGTTCGAGAACGCGCCGGCCGTGTTCGAGAATCCGAACATCGCGCCGAGCGTCAGCCCGCGATACGTCGGGCTCGTGTACTTCACCGCATGGTTGATGCGCAGGTTGCGGTTCGAGTCGTCGTTGTCGTACGGATGCACCGCGAGATTGCCGCCCCAGCCGGGGCCCGACGCGCCGAGCGGCGTCACGAAATCGAGGATCAGGTCGTACTGGCGGCCGAACGTGAGCGTGCCGGCCGTCCGCGAGCTCACGCCGAGCCACGCCTGACGGCCGAACAGGTCGACGCCTTTCTGCGACAGCTTGCCGGTCGTGCCCGAGAAGCCGTTCTCGAGCGTGAAGACCGCTGCCGTCCCGCCGCCGAGATCCTCGCGGCCGCGCAGCCCCCAGCGCGACGCGTTCAACGCGCCGCTCGTCATTGCGACGCTGCCGCTGCCCGGCGAACCGGCGCCTTGCGTACGCTGGTTGGTCGCATAGGTGATCGACGTATCGATCAGGCCGTACAGCGTCACGCTGCTCTGCGCTCGCGCGACGCAGGGAATCAAGCAGCCGGCCGCACAGGCGGCAATCACGGTCATCGGGAGCGCACCGGTACGACGGCCGCGGCGGGCGGCAAGCGGCGCGGCAACGCGCGCGGCGGCGGGCTGGTTGGTTTTATAGGAATGCATATGACTTTTTTCGTTGGTCTCCGGCCCGATCGCCGGTGGGTCGCGTCGGCGCGCGGGCCGACGGATCGAGTGGGCATTATTGGAGAACGTGCGATCGTCGATTAAGGCGTTGCACAGGAAAGGTCCTCTGCGGGATCGCGTGGAATCGCGGCGTTTGGATGCGGGGGGTTTCGGTCGAATCGGCGCGAAATGCGGCCGTCGCGTGTGCTGAACGATTCGGCAGGGCCGGAGCGGTTCAGCGCGAGCGTCGGCGTGGTCAGGAGCAGGCGGCGGCGAGCGTCGGCGCGGTGACGCATCGCGAAAGGCGTGTGTCGCCGGTTGGCGACAGCGTGTATTTCTGACCCGATGCGCGACATTCAGCAAAATTTTCCGCCCGAAGCGGCAAGGACCGAATCGCGGCATCGGGTTGATTGCGTTCGTAGCGCGGGTCTTCCCGCGCTGCCGCAACCGGCCCGGCGACTACGTAATGCGCGGCTTTTTCACGCGCGCCCGTTCGGCACAATGGACCATTGCGCGTGGCCCGCCTGCCGCTGTGCCGGCACGTCACGCATGCCGCGGGAGAACGGACATGGTGTTGATGGCTGTGGGCGGGGGCGGACCGGTGAACGTGCCGCAGCCGCAGGATGACGACGATCCGGCACCGAAGAACGGGGCCGGCAGCACCCCGCCGGCGCAGACGCCGGAACAGCAGGCCCTCGCGGCCGCGCAGGCCGAGACGCAGCGCCTGCTGCAGCTCGCGCAGGCCGAAATGGCGACGCTCAAGCGCCTGCACGACCAGGGCGCGTCGCAGGCCGATCTCGACAACCAGGTGAAGAAGGCCGAAGCGGCATGGGGCTCGGTGCAGGCGGCCGTCGAGAACCAGATGCGCGTCGCGGCCGACGGCGGCGGCGACACGAACAAGGCGATCGCGGGCGTGGCCTCGGATCTGCGCAATGCGACGCCGAACGATCCGGTGCTCGGCTCGGTGCTCGACGATGCGCAAAAGGCGGTGTCGGCCGAATCGGCGCCCGAGCGGGCGACCAACGTGAAGGCGTTCCAGTTCGCGCTGGCGATGCAGAAGGACCAGGCCGCGAACGCCGACGTGAAGCAGTACGACGCGCTGCCGGGCGGAATCCGGCGCGCCGATCCCGACGTCGGCGCGCAATTGCGCCAGGCGGCCGGCACGGCCGACACGAATGCCAACAACGCCTACACGGCCCTCACCACTGCGCTGCGCCACGAATACAGCACGTCGGCCGCGACGCTGCGCCTGAACGACGCGAAGGCCGACTACGCGGCGTGGCAGAAGGAGCCGGGCGGATTGCGCCGTGCCGACGAGGCCGACATCACGCAGGCGCTGGCGCAGGCGCAGAGCCAGTACGACAAGGTCGTGACGGGCGGCGACGACACCGCACTGACCTACGTCACGGCCGACGAGCAGAAGCAGGTCGTCGCGTCGGTGAAGCAGAATCACGACGGCATGTGGTACACCGGCCTCGTCGACGCGCTGGGCGAGGAAAGCCAGCTCAAGCGCACGATCGCGACGATCAATCCCGACGATCCGTCGCTGTCGCCGCAGATGAAGCAGCTCGCGCAATCCGATCCGGTCACGTTCGCGCTGTTGCAGGACACCGGTGTGACCGTCGATCCGAACGATCCGAAGCTGTCGCCGCAGGAGAAGGCGCTCGCGCAGCAGAATCCGCTCGCGGAAGCGTTCGTCAAGCTGACAGGCGTTCCGGTGAGCACCGACGGCAAGAGCGACGCGGACGCGAAGGCGCTGAACGCGAAGATCGACCAGGCGGGCGGCGTGTTCGCGTACGCGATGGCGCAAGCGCAGGCGGACAAGAACAATCCCGGTTACCAGAAGATCCAGACGCTGCTTGCGGCGGCGCCCGAGGTGCGGCTGCAGTACACGAAGCAGCAGGTCGCGCAGCTGATGCAGGGCCCGGGCAGCAATCCCGGCGCGGCGCTCCAGGTGCTGAAGACCAACATGGACGCGTCGTTCTCGCTCGACGAGCGCCAGACGCTGTGGACCCAGGCCGGCCAGCCGCATTTCGACGCGAAGTTCATCCATACGCAGATCGATCCGCTGATGCAGAAGCCCGATGCGGATGCAACGGACCAGGCGAGCATGCGTGCGCGCTACGACGACACGATGAACGCCGACAAGGCCGGCAAGTGGATGCAGGACATCCTGAACAATGCGCCGCCCGAGTTCGCGGGCGTCGTGCTCGACACCGTCGAGCACGATTTCGGCAACAAGTGGATGCAGACGAACACGGGCACGCCGCAGCCGTACGGGCAAGGCACCGAGTTCTACAAGGGGCTCAGCAAGGCGGTCGGGCTGGCGGACCAGCAGCCGACCGCGAGCGGCGTGCCCGTGCAGCGCGAGGACGACGTCGCGAATTGGCTGCTTAACGACAAGGGCAACGCGAAGACGCTGATCTACACGCTGCGCGGCAGCAACACCGGCTACGGTTTCGACACCGTGCGCGAGGCGCTGTCGTCGGGTGTCGATCCGGCGCTGTCGAAGGCGCTGCTGTCGAAGATGCAGAACGACGACCGGTTCCAGGCTGGCTTCGCGAACGACTTCAAGCTGCGTTACGACCAGGGCACCAAGAGTGCGCAGAACAAGCAGAACAAGGACGCCGCCAACGCCAGCTACAAGCTGTTCCAGGCCGATCCGGACAAGCAGCTGAAGGCGTATTTCGACGACTTCCAGAAGAACTTCGACGACAAGTCCTACACGTTCACCACCGGCTCCGACCAGATGACGAACTTCGTCGGCGCGGGGCTCGGAATTCAGCCGGACGACCCGGCCGCGATGCCGACCGACCGCAACGACGTGCCGTCGATGGCGATGCTCGAGCAGTTGATCGTCGGCAACGGGCAGTTGCAGAACGGTGTGGCGGTCAACAGTCGGTCGCTGTACGCGAGGAATTCGGCGGCGACGCAGATGATCCAGACCGTCGTCGACCAGATCCGCAAGGTCGGCGGCGACCATGCGGTCGTGTCGCTGGTGCCGATCTACTACGTGTCGAAGGGGACCGGTACCGCGCCGAGCGCATTGTTCAAGGTACAGGTCGCGAACCATCCGGACCAGTTCAAGCTGATCGACGATCGCGGCTGGAAGTACGACACCGTCGACGACTACCAGCACAACAACGCGCTGTCGGACGACGGCAAGCTGTACGTGCCGAAGAGCCTGACGAATGGCGCGGCGTCCGGCGGCTACTCTCAATACGAACCGATCGACGCACACAAGACGGAGTGGTACCAGCACGTCGAACACTATCTCGAGATCGGCACGGGCATTCTCGCCGCGGCGGGCGGTGTCGTGCTGGTCGCGAGCGGCATCGGTGCGCCGGTCGGCGGCCTGATGCTCGGCGCCGCGTGGACCGCGGTCGGCGCCGGGATGGCGGTCGGCGTGCCGGCGGCGATCAGCGACCTGAACAATTTGAGCGAGCACGGGCAGTCGATCGGCTTCGGCAATGCGCAGGCGCGCGGCGACTGGATCAGCCTGATCGGCAGCGGCGCGGGCATCGCGGGCGGCGGGCTCGGCGTCGCGGCGAAGTCGCTCGCGGAGGCGTCGTCGCTGCTGCGCACGACGGGCCAGGTCTCGGACATGGTCACGCTGGCATCGCGCGGCGAGGGCGTGACGGCCGACGTGGCCGGTCTCGGCCGTTTCGCGCAGGAAGCCGATGCGTTCCAGTCGGTCGCGCAGACGACGGGCCGCACGGCCGGCGTGCTCAACGTCACGGGCGGCGCGATCGGCGGCTATCAGATGGTCGACCAGGGCGTGTCGCTCGTGAAGAACTGGGATGCAATGTCCGATTCCGATCGCGCGCAGCAGTTGCTGAACCTCGGGATCGGCGTCGCGCAGATGGGCCTCGGCTCGCATACGCTGATGGAACGGCCGATTCGGGCGATCACGAAGACGCCGGCCCCGCCGGCGACGCAGCGGCCGATCGCGATCGACGTGGCGAACGCGATGTTCGCCAACGGGCTGGCGAACCAGCGCCTCGCGGTCGGCGAGATCGGCAACCCGTGGCAGCACGCCGAGGAACAGGCGGCCAGTTTCGGCGAGCCCGCCGGCGACGGCGAGCCGGTGTCGCCGGCGGAAGGCGGGCTGCGGTCGCGCTTCACCGCGTGGCTGCGCGCGCGCCGCACGCAGGGCACGCCGGACGACGGCGACGCGATCCTGCTGCGGCTCGCGCCCGATGCCGAAGGGATCGACGGCGAAGCGACGCCGGCCGTTGCCGCCGCGATTGAGGGCGATGATGCGGCGCCGGCCGGCGCCGGCACGCCGGTAACGGCGGGACGCCCCCCGTCGTGGCCCCTTCCCCCGCCTGTGGCGGCCGGTCCGGACGCCCCGGCCGGCGGGGGCGGGGGGGTTC
>NZ_JANKOG010000119.1:0-289 GCF_024656005.1 Burkholderia sp. SCN-KJ | reverse complement strand
GCATCTCGACGAACTGGTCGTGAAGGAAGTGCACGGCTCGGGCGGCTACGGGATGCTGGTCGGGCCGTGCGCATCGAAGGCCGAGATCGAGGCGTTCGCCGCGAAGCTGCGCGCGCGTCCCGCGAACTACATCGCGCAACCCACGCTGGCGTTGTCCACGACGCCGATCCTGACTGAAGCCGGCCTCGCGCCGCGCCACGTCGACCTGCGGCCGTTCGTGCTGGTGTCGGACCGGATCCGCATCACGCCGGGCGGGCTCACGCGCGTCGCGCTGCAGGAAGGCTCGCTG
>NZ_JANKOG010000118.1:0-289 GCF_024656005.1 Burkholderia sp. SCN-KJ | reverse complement strand
GAGCGAGCCTTCCTGCAGCGCGACGCGCGTGAGCCCGCCCGGCGTGATGCGGATCCGGTCCGACACCAGCACGAACGGCCGCAGGTCGACGTGGCGCGGCGCAAGGCCGGCTTCGGTCAGGATCGGCGTCGTGGACAACGCCAGCGTGGGTTGCGCGATGTAGTTCGCGGGACGCGCGCGCAGCTTCGCAGCGAACGCCTCGATCTCGGCCTTCGATGCGCACGGCCCGACCAGCATCCCGTAGCCGCCCGAGCCGTGCACCTCCTTCACGACCAGTTCGTCGAGATGG
>NZ_JANKOG010000117.1:0-307 GCF_024656005.1 Burkholderia sp. SCN-KJ | reverse complement strand
AGTTGAGCGCTCACGCTTATCGGCTGTTGATTAAGACAGAAAGACTGTCTGTTAGCGGTTTTATCGGTTATAATGCCGGCCGCTTTCGATAATCTTCAATGAAAAATATTCGAATGATGATTCATTCGAGTCTTTCTCATTGGCGATTGAGCCAGTCAGAGCGGTACGAAAGTATCGGCTGTCGTTCTTTAACAATCTGGAAGAAGTAAGTAATTTGGATAGCGGAAGCGTCTTGAGATGGACGTGAAAACTATCCGGGTTGTGATTGTATAGATGTATCTCAAGATGATTCGAACTTAATGTTTGA
>NZ_JANKOG010000116.1:0-317 GCF_024656005.1 Burkholderia sp. SCN-KJ | reverse complement strand
CCGAACATTAAGTTCGAATCATCTTGAGATACATCGATACAATCACAACCCGGATAGTTTCCACGTCCATCTCAAAGACGCTTCCGCTATCCAAATTACTTACTTCTTCCAGATTGTTAAAGAACGACAGCCGATACATACTACGTATCACTCTGACTGGCTCAATCGCCAATGCAAAGCGCTCGCTGAATTTTCAGCAAACTCTTAGCATTGAAGATTGGTGGAGGCAGACGGGATCGAACCGACGACCCCCTGCTTGCAAAGCAGGTGCTCTCCCAGCTGAGCTATGCCCCCATTGAGTACAGATGACCTCAGGC
>NZ_JANKOG010000115.1:0-339 GCF_024656005.1 Burkholderia sp. SCN-KJ | reverse complement strand
CCCCGATGGACAACAACATGACCGGTACTTCGTGCTCCGCCAGTCCGAACTCGCGGTGCAGCGCCTCGGGATCGAAACCGATCATCGGCGTCGAACCCAGGCCCAGCGACCGGGCCGCATAGATCATCGCCGCTGCCCCGAAGGTGCCGGTGCGGACTGCCTCGTCTCGCTGACGTTGGGGGTATTCCGAATACAGGTTGCGTGCAGGAATCTCCCATTCCGACACCATCGCCGCCGGCATGACGCCCGCCTCCACGAGCGGCGCGAGGCGCTCCGGTATTACGCTGGAATCGGCCAACTGGCCAACCACGATGAAGGTAACGGCGGCCTCAGTGATCG
>NZ_JANKOG010000114.1:0-341 GCF_024656005.1 Burkholderia sp. SCN-KJ | reverse complement strand
ACCTGAGGTCATCTGTACTCAATGGGGGCATAGCTCAGCTGGGAGAGCACCTGCTTTGCAAGCAGGGGGTCGTCGGTTCGATCCCGTCTGCCTCCACCAATCACCAACGCTAAGTGCTTGGTTCACACGCCGAACCGAGAATTTTGCATTGGCGATTGAGCCAGTCAGAGTGATACGTAGTATGTATCGGCTGTCGTTCTTTAACAATCTGGAAGAAGTAAGTAATTTGGATAGCGGAAGCGTCTTGAGATGGACGTGGAAACTATCCGGGTTGTGATTGTATCGATGTATCTCAAGATGATTCGAACTCTATGTTTGACTCAATTGGAATACGGCACAAT
>NZ_JANKOG010000113.1:0-346 GCF_024656005.1 Burkholderia sp. SCN-KJ | reverse complement strand
TATCAGCTCGCTGTCGACGGGCCTGAGCTCGACCGATAGCTCGGTCGCTTCGCTGTCGACTTCCACGTCGACCGGCCTGTCCTCGGCGACCAGCTCGATTTCATCGCTCTCGACGTCGACCTCCACCGGCATCAGCTCGTTGTCGACGGGCCTCAGCTCGACCGACAGCTCGGTCGCCTCGCTGTCGACTTCCACGTCGACCGGCCTCTCGTCGGCGACCAGCTCGATCGGCTCGTTGTCCACGTCGACCTCGACCGGCATCAGCTCGTTGTCGACCGGCCTGAGCTCGACCGATAGCTCGGTCGCCTCGCTGTCGACTTCCACGTCGACCGGCCTCTCGTCAGCA
>NZ_JANKOG010000112.1:0-396 GCF_024656005.1 Burkholderia sp. SCN-KJ | reverse complement strand
CGACCAGTCCGGCTCGGCCACGCGGGCACGCAAGCGCATCTTGTCGATCGATTTGACCGTGTGCCAGCCCAGATCGTAGAAGGCCGCCACCGCCTGCACGCTGGCCGCTTGCAACAACTTCTCGCAGGCCTTGGCGAAGCGCTCCGTCACTCGCTGGTAACGGCCCAGCCACGCCAGCTTCTCCAACCGCGGACCGCCGCAGCGTTCGCACCAGACCCGACGACGGGGGACGTGCAGCACCACCCGGTACTCGAACAGCGGCAGGTCACGCACCCGGCGAACCGTTGTCTCGTGGATCTGCTGGCAGCGTGCCCCGCATTGCTCGCAGTACATGACCTTGCTGACCGGCTTCAAATACAGCGACAGCGTGCGGCCTTCGCCTTCCGGCCATTCCAC
>NZ_JANKOG010000111.1:0-396 GCF_024656005.1 Burkholderia sp. SCN-KJ | reverse complement strand
GTGGAATGGCCGGAAGGCGAAGGCCGTACGCTGTCGCTGTATTTAAAGCCGGTCAGCAAGATCATGTACTGCGAGCAATGTGGGGCACGCTGCCAGCAGATCCACGAGACGACGGTTCGTCGGGTGCGTGACTTGCCGCTATTCGAATACCGGGTGGTGTTGCATGTGCCTCGTCGCCGGGTCTGGTGCGAACGCTGCGGCGGCCCGCGACTGGAGAAGCTGGCGTGGCTGGGCCGTTACCAGAGAGTGACGGAGCGCTTCGCCAAGGCTTGCGAGAAACTACTGCAAGCGGCCAGCGTGCAGGCGGTGGCGGCCTTCTACGATCTGGGCTGGCACACGGTCAAATCGATCGACAAGATGCGCCTGCGGGCGCGCGTGAGCGAGCCCGATTGGTCA
>NZ_JANKOG010000110.1:0-427 GCF_024656005.1 Burkholderia sp. SCN-KJ | reverse complement strand
CGCGCAGCAGCTTCAGGTTCGCGACCGCCACCGCCGCCGCGACCGGGTGCCCCGAGTACGTGAGGCCGTGATTGAATTCGCCGTTGTCGATGATCGGGCGCGCGATGCGTTCGTGGATGCCCACCGCGCCCATCGGCACGTAACCCGAGGTCAGGCCCTTGGCCATCGTGATCAGGTCCGGCTCGAAGCCGAAGTGCTGGTGCGCGAACCATTCGCCGGTGCGGCCGAAGCCGCCGATCACTTCGTCGGCGACGAGCAGGATGTCGTACTTGCGGCAGATCCGCTGGATTTCCGGCCAGTACGTCGACGGCGGGAAGATCACGCCGCCCGCGCCCTGGAACGGCTCGCCGATGAACGCCGCGACGTTCTCCGCGCCGAGCTCGAGGATCTTCGCCTCGAGCTGCTGCGCGCGCGCGAGGCCGAATGC